>JAWVYG010000051.1:0-9407 GCA_033722815.1 Halioglobus sp. | reverse complement strand
GGTGGAGGACGACCCGCAGGTCAGCGACTTTATCCACGGCGAACTGGTCGCTGCCGGGCACAGCTGTGCCCGTGCCGGCGACGGCGAGGCAGGGCCGCGCGCCGCCGTCACTTCCCGCTTCGATGTACTGGTCGTCGACAGGATGTTGCCGCGCCTGGACGGGCTGACGCTGATCGAGAACCTGCGCGGCGAGGGCGTGCAGACCCCTGCGCTGGTGCTCAGTGCGCTCGGAGATGTCGACGACCGCGTGCAGGGCCTGCGCAGTGGGGCGGACGATTACCTGGTCAAACCTTTCTCCATGGCGGAGCTGCTGGCGCGGCTGGAGGTGCTGTACCGGCGTTCCGCGCAGCCCGCGGGCGATGCGCAGACCGTACTGGTGGTCGAAGACCTGTCCATGGATTTGCTGCGCCAGCACGTGGAGCGGCAGGGCAGGGTGCTCAACCTGCAGCCGCGGGAGTACAAGTTGCTGGAGTACCTGATGCGCCACGCCGGGCAGGTGGTGACGCGTGCCATGCTGCTGGAGCACGTCTGGGGCTACCACTTCGATCCGCAGACCAATGTCATCGACGTGCACGTCTCGCGCCTGCGACAGAAGATCGACCGGGATTTCGACCGTCCCCTGCTGGTCACGATCCGCGGCGCGGGGTATCGCCTGGGGCCCGACGAGTAGCTGCCGTGCGCGAGGTCCTGTCGAGCCTGACATTCCGCTACATCTCCCGCTACGTGCTGGTGCTCAGCGCGTCGGTTTTCATCCTGCTCGGGGCCTTCTACGCCTACTTCAGTTATACCTCGTTTCGCGATCTCGGCGTGGCGGTGCTGGAGGAGCTGGAGACGCTGCAGCTGATCTATCGCGGGCAGTCCCTGGCGGGCGTGGAGCAGTATGTCGCGGACCGGGCGGTCGGGCCCTCGCCGCGCCGTTTTTTCTACCTCGTCACCGACGGGGCCGGCACCCGCGTGGCGGGCGACCTGCCTGCCAGCACCCGCTACTCGGATATCGATGACGGCTGGCTGCGCTTCGAACTCGCCCTGCAGGACTGGGGCGGCGCCGTGGAGGTGGACTTCCTGGCGCGGCAGACTGAGCTCGGTGACGGTTACCAGGCGACCGTGGCGCGCGGCTACGCGGATATCGTCGAACGCGCCCGGCTGGTGTTCAGCAACCTGTTCCGCGCCATGCTGGCGACGGTGTTGCTTGGGGTGATCGGCGGCTACGTGAGCGCCGCGAGCGCCCTGCGCCGCGTCGACAAGGTCAATCGCGACCTGTCGCGCATCATTCGCGGCGATCCCGGCCAGCGCCTCGATGTCGAACACGAGACGGGGTTCGTGCGGGCGCTCGCCGGGGGCATCAACCAGATGCTGGAGCAGATGGAATCGCTCATGCTGGGCGTGCGCAGGGTATCGGACAATATCGCCCACGACCTGCGCACCCCGCTGACGCGCATGCGCAACAACCTCAGCCAGCTGCGCGACGGACAGCAACCACCTGATGCGGCACAGCTGGACAGTGTCATCCAGGACTGTGACGACCTGCTGGCGTCCTTCAACGCGTCGCTGCGGATATCCACCCTGGAGTCAGGCAGCCGGCTCAGCGGTGGGGCCCGGGTGGACCTGCAGATGCTGCTGCGCGATGTGGTGGAGTTGTATGAACCCCTGGCGCAGGACAAGGGCATAGACCTGTCGCTTGCCTGCAGTAACCCGGCGATCAGCACGGGTGAGGCGGACCTGTTGTTCCAGATGTTCGCCAACGTGCTGGACAACGCATTGAAGTACACGCCTGAAGGCGGCTGTGTCAGCGTCGCGCTGGAAAGCGAAGGCGACGGCCGTCACCTTGTCGTGTTCGGCGATTCCGGGTCGGGCATCCCGCCCGCGGAGCGCAAGAACGTGTTTCGCCGCTTCTACCGGGTCGAGTCCAGTCGCGGCGAATACCCCGGTCACGGGCTGGGCCTCAGCCTGGTGCAGGCCATCGCGCAGTACCATCACGGCAGCGTTGAACTGGCCGGCAATGATCCGGGATTGCGGGTGATGATACGGCTGCCGGCGTCCGACTGAGCGCCGCCGCGGCGATCAATCCTCTACGGACAGGTGGTCGGTGGCAGGCGCCGGCGTGTCGTCCTTCCTGCGGAACCGCTCTTCCAGCACATCGCTGCCCTCGGGCGCCAGGTCCATTGCCGACAGGTCCAGGTCCGGTGGGGCGGGTGCGGGGGCGGCACAGTCACTGAAGTCCGATCCCTCGGGCGACAGGTCCAGCGCACTGGTGTCGGGGTTCACGGGTGTCTCCGATCGCGGCAGGTTGGGGATGTCGTCGCCGACGGCGCCCATATCCAGGTGGCTGGTATCGGGCGCCGGGGGTGGCGGGGGAGGCTCCTCGGACAGGCGCTGCGCCGTGGTGTCGACGCTCAGCTGCGAGGTGTCGATAGAAGTCTCTACCGGCTGCGCACGCTCCTGCGCCAGCAGTACGTCGGTACCCTCGGGCGTCAGGCGCAGGTCGACCTGTTCGTCCAGGGGTGAGGCCCACTCCATCTCGGTGGGCACCTGCCGTTCCTCGTCGTCGTCGCTGCCAAAACGGGGGTCGGCCGAGGTCCCGGCGATGGCCGCGATGCGCTCGGCAGCGGTCATCGGCTTGTCCTGCGACGGCTCCGCTGCCGGGGCCTGCGGTTCAGGCTCGGCGGGGGGAGGCGGGGCCTGCGCCGCGTCGCTGGCGCGCACGATGGCCACCGCGCCGGCGCGCTCCATTGCGGTCTGGTATTTGCTCGCGGTGGCCTCGTCGCAGTCGCGTTTCAGCAACTGCAGATCGCCGCTGAACAGGCGATCCAGGGTTTGGTCGTTGGCATTGAACAGCCGGGCGAGATTGGCGCGCACCTCGTCCACGCCGCGGCCTGCGAGCAACTCCCCGGAAAAATAGATGTTGAAGCGTCTGTCCATGTCCAGAACCCATCCCTGACGCAGTCAAGTATACGCAAGTCAGCACATCCGGTCGCTGCCCACTGTCCGTAGTGTGAACAAGGTAGCACCTGCCTACATAGCCCCTGATTTGGTACTATTGCACAAAGGCCTGCATTTCCTCTGATTTCCGATGAGCGACCGCGTTCCAACACGATTCGTCCGCACGCTTCTGCGTATGGTCGGTGACAAGGGTTACGACTTCAGCGCCGTCCTCAACGAGGCGGGTCTGGAGTTCGACCCGCTGGACGAGAACAGCCCCGAGTACCGCGCCGAGATCAGCGCCATGCAGTACTCGCGGGTATACCAGAGCGTGCTCAGTCTGCTGCAGGATGAAACCTTCGGCACCACGGGCAGCGAACTGGTGGCCCCCGGCGCTTTCCGCATGATGTGCTATTGCATCATCTCGTGTAACAACCTCGGACAGGCCATACAGCGTGCCTCGGAGTTCTACCGCACGTTCTTTGACGAACGCAGCCAGCTCTACGCCAACTTCAGCGATCAGTACGCTCGAGTGGGTTATCGTACCGTGCAGCGCGAGGGACGCCCCCGGGTGGCCGCCGCGGACGCCTATGGCCTGTCCATGTGGCACCGCTTCTTCGGCTGGCTGTGCGGCCGACCCCTGGAACTGCAGCGGGTTGATTTCGCCGGCAGCGAGCCCGAGCGGCCGGAGAAATACCAGGAGCTGTTCGGTTGCCCGCTGTATTTCAACCAGGCCAACGACCTGCTGTACTTCGACAGCAGCTGCCTGGCGTGGCCCATTGTGCACACGGAACACTCCCTGCGTGAGTTCCTGCGCACGGCGCCCTATCAGCTGTTGCTGATGGAAAACGACCCGGAAGGCAACAATCTCTCTGCGCAGGTCAAGGCGATGATCGGCCATGACTTCAGCGAGGGTTTCCCATCTTTCGAGATGATCAGCAACGCCCTCAACATGTCCGCCCCGACGCTGCGCCGGCGACTGAAGAAGGAGGGCACGACGTTCCAGCAGTTGAAGGACGAGGCGCGCTGTGAGGCGGCTATGTTGTGCCTCGATCGCCCGGAGCTGTCCATCAACGAGGTGGCGCTGCAAATGGGTTTCACCGACCCGAGTGCCTTTCACCGCTCGTTCAAGAAATGGACCAGCCAGACTCCCGGCCAGTTCCGCGCCAGCCGGCGCCAGCCACAGGCGTGAAACGGCCCTCGGGGCGCTTTTGGCCCACTTAACCCCGACCGTCGCGTTCTGTTAAAATCCCGCGCCCGCGGCAGGGTCTCCAGACAGAGGTTAGCGCACCATGCAGGTACAGCAGGAAATCGAACAGCGTCTGCGCAGCGAGTTTGCGCCACAGTTCCTGGACGTCCGGAACGAGAGCCATATGCACAGCGTACCGGAGAATTCCGAGACGCATTTCCGGGTCGTCCTGGTCAGCGACAGTTTCGCGGGCAAGCGCAGTGTCGCGCGCCACCAGGCGGTCTATGCCGTCCTGCAGGCACCGCTGGATGGCCCGGTGCATGCACTGGCACTGCATACCTATACGCCGCAGGAATGGCACGAGCGCAATGAAGACGCCCCGCAGTCCCCCGACTGCCTGGGGGGCAGCAAGGCCGAAGCCGCGGGAGACTGAATCATGAATGATGTCGTTGTCGCCGCGCTGTACCGCTTCGTCACCCTCGACGACTACCGCGAGATGCGCGAACCGCTGCTGGATGTCTGCCGCAAGGCCGGGATACGCGGGACCCTGCTGCTGGCCGGCGAGGGTATCAACGGCACCATAGCCGGCAGTCGCGAGGGCATCGACGCGGTACTGCACTACCTGCGCAGCGACCCGCGCCTTGCGCAGCTCGAGCACAAGGAATCCTTCGATTCGCGAATGCCCTTCCATCGCATGAAGGTGAAGCTCAAGCGCGAAATCGTCACCATGGGCGTGCCCGGGATCGATCCCAACAAGGTGGTCGGCACCTACGTCGAGCCCGCCGAGTGGAACGCGCTGGTCGAGGACCCGGAGGTCCTGCTGCTCGACACGCGCAATTCCTACGAGTGTGATATCGGCACGTTTCGCGGCGCCCTGGACCCGCACACGGAAAACTTCCGCGAGTTCCCGGAATTCGTGCGCTCACAGCTGGACCCGCGGAAGCACCGCAAGGTGGCGATGTTCTGCACCGGTGGTATCCGCTGTGAAAAGGCCTCAGCGTTCATGCTGCAGGAGGGCTTCGAGGAGGTCTACCACCTGCGCGGCGGCATCCTCAAGTACCTGGAGGAAGTGCCCCCCGAGCAATCCACCTGGGAGGGCGAGTGCTTCGTCTTCGACAGTCGGGTGGCGGTGGATCATGCGCTGGACAAGGGGCAGTACGACCAGTGTTACGGCTGTCGCCACCCGATAACGGAACGGGACAAGCAATCCGGTCTCTACGAGAAGGGCGTGTGCTGCCCGCACTGCTTTAACCGCCAGACCCCCGAGCAGCAGGCGCGCTTCCGCGAACGCCAGAAGCAGGTCGAACTGGCCCGTGAACGGGGCGAGGAGCACGTCGGCGCGGCGCCGCCCCGGCGCCAGCGCCGCAACGAGGCAGCCGCCGGCTGACCCGCATCGGCACCCGGGATCAGCGCAGGTGCAGGTCCAGCGCGCCGCGGAAGCGCTGCACCGGCACGAAGCGGCTCAGCCCGGCGCCGTCTCCCTCGGAAATCACGCCGCTGAAGCTGGCCTCGCCGCGCCCGTTGGCCTCGATAACGGCCCCCCCCGAGGCGCCCTTGTAAGCGCGGCAGTCCGTATCGAGATTGGCGCCGTCACGGCCCGTGACCCGGCAGTGGGCGTCGTAGGTCAGGCGGCGGCCCCCTTCGCCCAGTTCCGCGTCGCGGGAAAAGCCCGCCATCGTCACGCTGTGCCCGGTTGCCATGTTTGCCGTCGCCGGCGGCAGGGGCGTGACCGTTCCCGCGGCGAAAGGCTGCTGCAGCCGCAGGATCGCCCAGTCGGCATGCATGCCGCCGCCGTGGGCGATGATGCGCGCGCTGCGCACCGCTTGCTGGCCATGGGGGCCGACGAGGGTAAAGGTGATATCGCGGCTCAGGTCGCGGTAGTGCTCGAGGCAGTGCCAGGCGGTGACGATAGTGTCGTGGCGCGTGGCGCCGGGCCGGCCCACGAGCGTGGCGCTGCAGTCCTCGTGGTGATGCCGCGTTTCCTGCAGCAGGTAGCGGCTCCCCGGTACATGCAACCTGCCCACGGCCGCCAGCCAGGCCGGCGAGCCGGCGCCGTAGGCCAGTCGCCCGTCGGCGGCCGGTGTCGCGCCGCCGGGTGTCGCGAGCAATAGCAGGCCGGCCAGGACGGTTCCGCGCGCAATCGACAGGGCTGTGGGTCGTGCTGTTGGCAACGGCCTCTCCACGGCAGGGAAAATCCCGCCGCGGCGTGCTTGGACTGCCGCCGCGACGGGATTAGGATGTTAGCCCAATTCAGGCGGATATTCAGGAGTGGCCGATGGCGCTGCAGCAGGACAGGGTGGTGGTCGTGACCGGGGCAAGTCGCGGCGCAGGCAAGGGTATTGCCACGGCGCTCGGTGCGACGGGGGCGACTGTCTATGTCACGGGCCGCACGCGCAACGAGGGCGATGCGCCGCTGCCCGGTACCGTGCAGGCAACGGCCGAGGCGGTCACCGCGGCGGGCGGCCGCGGCGTCGCCGTCTACTGCGACCACGCCAACGATGACGACGTGCGCCGGCTGTTCGAGCAGGTCAGGCAGGAGCAGGGCCGGCTGGACATACTGGTCAACAACGCCACCGCCCTGCACGATGCACTCACCGACACCGGGCCATTCTGGGAAAAACCGCTCGAGCTCACCGAGCTCTGGGACGTGGGTATGCGATCGCACTATGTCGCGGCCTGGCACGCCGCGCCGCTGTTGCTGGCCAACGGCGAGGGGCTCGTCGTCAACACGTCATCCTTCGGCGGGCGCATCTACATGCACGGGCCCGCGTACGGTGCCGGCAAGGCGGCTGTGGACAAGATGTCCCACGATATGGCCGTCGACTTCAGGCCGCATCGCGTCGCCGTCGTATCCATCTGGATGGGGCTGTTGCTCACGGAGCGCTCGCAGCGCGTGTTCGAGGCGGAGCCCGACAAGTACGCCGATATCATGGCAACGGTGGAAACCCCCCAGCTGACCGGCAGGGTGATCGATGCGCTGGCCCGCGACCCCGCCCTGATGGACAAGAGCGGCAAAGTCTGGATCGGCGCCGAACTGGCGGCCGAATACGGCGTCACGGATGTCAGCGGAGAAACCCCTGTGTCACACAGGGCCTTTTTCGGCGAGACCACGACGTTCGGCGACGCGGTGGTGGAGTAGACGATAGCCCAAATGGAGGATGCGTCTGTTGCTCCCGGGCCGCTACATTACTACGCTCAGGTGAGCCGGTTGCACGAGGTGGCATAATGACAAAGCACGAGAAGATCGACACAGGTGAAGCGATGAACGAGTACGGACTCGGCAGTGCCAGGGCGCAGGAGCTGCTGGCCGCGGCGCGGGCCATGGGCCCGGCGCTGCGAGAGCGCCGCGCCCAGGCAAACGCGGACCAGCGGGTACCCGATGAGACCGTGGAGGAATTCCACCGCGCGGGATTCTTCAAGATCCTGCAGCCCGAGCAGTGGGGCGGCTACGCTATGGATCCCCAGGTGTTTTACGCGGTCGGGCTGGAGGTGGCGAAGAACTGTCCGTCCAGCGCATGGATACTCGGCGTCATCGCGGTGCACAACTGGCAGATGGCCCTGTTCGACGACCAGGCGGCGCAGGATGTCTGGGCGGAGGACCCGTCGGTGCTGGTGTCCTCGTCCTACGCCCCGGTGGGCAAGGTCAAGGTGGTGGACGGCGGCTTTCGCCTCAGCGGCCGGTGGAGTTTTTCCAGCGGCTCGGAGCACTGCAAATGGGCCTTCCTCGGCGCCGTGGTGCCGACACCGGAAGCGCCCTTCGACATGGCGAACTACCGCACGTTCCTGGTGCCCATCGAGGACTACCAGATCGTGCACAACTGGGACGTGGTGGGCCTGCAGGGTACCGGCAGTCACGACATCGTGGTGGAAGACGCCTTCGTACCGGAGCACCGCACGCACAAGTCCATGGACGGCTTTCGCTGCGACAACCCCGGCAACGCGGTGAACGATGCGCCGCTGTACCGCATGCCCTTCATGCAGGTATTCGTGCGCGCCGTTTGCACCGCAACGCTCGGCGCCTGCCAGGGCGCGCTGGACGCATTTGTCGACGTGGCGAAAACACGCCAGGTGGGTCCCAAGAAGATGAAGGACGATCCCTTCGCCCGCGTACTGGCGGCCGAGGTGAAGGCGGAAATCGAGGAAATGAAACTGACCATGATCCGCAACTTCGATGCAATGATGGACTGCTGCCGCGCCGGCGACTCCATACCCATCGAGGACCGGGTGCGCTACCGCTACGATTCCGCCGTGGTCGCCGATCGCTGTCTCGCCCTGTCCAGCAAGATGCTCAAGGCTGCCGGCAGCGGCGGTATCCGCCTGGACAGCGAGTTGCTGTCCTACCACCTGGATATACTCGCCAGCCAGGCCCACGTCGCCAATCACTCGAATCCCTTCGCGATGAACATGGGCGGGGTGCTGTTTGGTGAAGAAAACGCCGACTTCGCGCTCTGAGGCCTGACACCTATGAAAATGATCGGACGCCTGCCCGAGGGAAGCTACGCCGACTGCGCCAATGGCTTTCGCATCCACTATATCGACGAGGGGGAGGGCGATGTCGTGGTGTTCCTGCACGGCTCCGGCCCGGGCGCCAGCGGCTACAGCAATTTCAAGGGCAACTATCCCGCCCTGGTGCAGGCCGGTTACCGCTGCATTGTCCCCGACCACATCGGATACGGTTTTTCCGACAAGCCCGATGACCGCGACCACCCGCTGTCGTTTTTCGTCGAATGCATCAAGCAGACACTCGACGTTGCCGGCGTGGAGCGCTGCACGCTGGTGGGCAACTCCCTGGGCGGCGCCATCGCCATAGGGCTCACGCTGGACTACCCCGAACTGGTCGAGAAACTGGTGCTGATGGCGCCAGGCGGCTTGAGCGAACTGCCCGAGTACCAGGCCATGCCCGGGATGCAGAAGGTGTTCCAGGTGTTCGGATCAGGCGAGCCGGTCACCCACGAGGTGATGAAAGACCTGTTTGCTACCGGCCTGATGCACGATCCCCGCTTCGCCACCGACGAGCTGGTGGAGGAGCGCACGCAGATCATGGACATCATGAACGGGCACGTCATGGCGACCATGCAGGTGCCCGTGCTGGTGGACCGACTGGGCGAAATCGACTGCCCGGTGCTCGGCTTCTGGGGTATGGACGAGCAGATGATGCCCGAGAACGGCATCATGGCCATGGCGAAGAATATCCGTCATCTGCGCCTGATCCTGGTCACCGAGTGCGGCCACTGGGTGATGGTGGAGCACGAGGGCATGTTCAACCGCGCCTGCCTGGACTTCCTGCAGAACGGCTAGT
>JAWVYG010000050.1:0-9469 GCA_033722815.1 Halioglobus sp. | reverse complement strand
TGCTTCAACGTCATCGGTCTGGGCTGGGCCGGCCCCTTGATCAACGATATCGGCACCGAGGAGGAAAAGGCCCGGTACCTGAAGGGTATCCTCAGTGCCGAGGACGTATGGTGCCAGGGTTTCTCCGAGCCGGAGCACGGTTCCGACCTGGGCAACGCCCAGACCCGCGCGGTACGCGATGGCGACGCGTACGTCATCAACGGCCAGAAGATCTGGACCACCATGGGCAACTTCGCGCGCTACATGATCCTGCTGGCGCGCACCAATCCCGAGGCCGGGCGCAAGTACGACGGCCTGTCCTTTTTCCTCTCGCCGATGGATGTGCCGGGCATCGAGACCCGTCCGATCCGCAAGATCACCGGCGAGTACGGCTTTACCGAGACCTTCTTCACCGACGCGCGCATTCCCGCGGACTGCATCATGGGTGAGGAGGGGCAGGGCTGGCGCATCGCCATGCAGACGCTGCAGTACGAGCGCGGCGCGGAAGCCGGCGCCGCCGGCGGCCTGGCCATGGTGCGGGTCACGGTTGAGGACATGATCAACCAGCTGCGCGACGTGCAGCGCGACGGCGCGCCGGTGCTCGAGGACCCGGTAGTGCGCGACCAGCTGGTACAGGCGATCATGGAGGAGAAGGCCATGGTGCTGGGCGGCCGCCGCGCCGCCATCGGTCACCTGACCAGCGACTACCCCGGCTCGCTGCCCCTGTCGAGCAAGCTGCGCGGCACCGAGATGACACGGCGCATGCGCCAGCTCGCGATCAACCTGCAGGGCGCGGACGGTGGCCTGTATGTCGGGGACGACAGTGCGCGCCAGGGCGGTTTCTGGCAGCGTGCCTATTTCAACAGTTTCTCCGCCACCATTGGTGGCGGCACCAGCCAGGTGCAGGCCAACATCGTCGCCGAGCATATACTCGGCCTGCCGAAGTAGGGAGAGCGCAGCATGATACGAGGAGACACCACCCTGACATTCAGCGACGAGCAGGCCATGCTGATGGATGTCGCCCGGGAGTTCTGCCGCGACAAGTCACCGATGACGGTGGTACGGGAACACCTGGAACAGGGGCCCGGCTTCGATCCCGGCGTCTGGCAGGAGATCGTCGGCCTCGGCTGGACGGGCATCGCGCTGCCCGAGTCCTGCGGCGGTTCCGGCCTGGGCGTCGGCGCGCTGGTGCCGGTCGTCGAGGCGATGGGGCGCGCCATGTTGTCCACGCCGCTGATCAGCACCGCGCTGGCGGGACAGGTCCTGTTGCGGGCCGGGGGCGCGCGCATGGAGAGTGTGCTCGCGCAGATCGCCGGCGGCGCGGCGGCCACCGTCGCCTGGCTGGAGAACGGCGATTGGGGCGATGACACGCTCGCGACGACGCTGGACGCCGACGGCGTGCTGCAGGGTAGCAAGGCGTTCGTTACCGATGCGGAGGTGGCGGAGCTGATCGTCGTGCCCGCGAGGCGCGATGGCAACACGGTGCTGGCCGTTGTGCGCGGCGAGCAGCTCTCGGGCGGTGCGATCCGGCCCAACGTCCTCATCGACCAGACCCGCCGCTCCGCCCACGTGGACCTGTCCGGTGTCGTGGTGGACCCGGCACATGTCGTCGAGGGCGCCGCCGTCGAAGCCGCTCTGCGCGACGGGCACCTGATCGGCGCGCTGTTGCTGGCCGCGGAGGCAGCCGGCTCAAGCGCGGCCTGTCTCGACACCGTGGTGGATTACCTCAACACCCGCAAGCAGTTCGGCAAGCTGATCGGCTCCTACCAGGCGCTGAAGCACCCCACGGTGGACATCCTGCTGGACGTGGACTCGACCCGCTCCTTCGTCTACCACGCCGCCAGCGTGGTCGGCGACGAGGCGCTCGATGCCGATGCGGAGATCGCCTGTCGCATGGCCAAGGCACAGGCCAGCAAGACCCTGTCGTTTGCCGGCGACCGCGCGGTGCAGTTCCACGGTGGCATGGGCTTTACCTACGAATGTGACGCCCAGTTGTATATTCGCCGTGCGCAGTGGAGCCAGCAGCAGTTTGGCGACCCCCAGCATCACCGCAAGCGGCTGGCGTCCCTGCTGCTGGATTAGGGGCGATTTGTCCCGATTTCACTGCCGCTGCGGGGTGGGGTTGGGCCGCAGTTTCCGTTAGAATTGGCGCCCAGATTTTCTTCTGCGGTATCCCATGTCAAAGAAATCCCGAGGCTTCAAGGGCAAGGCCGTGCCGCGCAGTCTTGCGGCGTCCCTTGCGGGGATCCGCGCTGGCGGCGCGTTGGCGGTGGACAACGCCGTGCAGATCGTCACCCGGCGCCCCGACGATGCCGACTCCGGCTTCGCCCGCCGCGAGGCGCGCCGTTTCGTGCGCGAGCTGGGCCGCCTCAAGGGCACCTATGTCAAGATCGGCCAGATGCTGGCGCTGTTCGGCGAGCACTTCCTGCCGCGCGTGCTGGTAGAAGCCCTGTGGGAGCTCTCGGACCAGACCGAGCCGCTGCACTGGGACGCGCTGGAGTCCTTCGTGCGCGACAGCCTGGGCGAGCGCTTCGGTGAACTGGAGATCGATCCCGAGGCGGTGGCGGCGGCGTCGCTGGCGCAGGTACACCTGGCGCGGGTGCGCGACAGCGGCGAGTGGATCTGCCTGAAGATCCAGTACCCTGGGCTGGCCCAGGTGATCGACGCCGATTTCGACGCGGTGGTGCGTATGCTGCTGGTTGCGCGCTGGGTAAAGGCGGGACGCGAGCTGGACGACTGGCTGGAGTCCATGCGCGAGCACCTGCACAACGAGATCGATTACCAGCGCGAGGCACAGATGACCGAGCGCATGGGCCAGCTCAGCGGCTCGGTCCGCAACAGCTTCGTGCCCTACCACGTGCCGCGCCTGTACAGGCGCTACTGTACGGACTACGTCCTGGCGATGGAGTTCATCGAGGGCTACTCCGTGGCGGACCCGGATATCGCGCGCCTGTCCCTGGAGCGGCGCAATGCCCTCGCGCAGGGCATGCTGGAGCTGTTTTTCTACGAGTTGTACGACTGGGGCCTGCTGCAGACCGATCCCAATTACGGCAATTACCTGCTGCGGCTGGACGATCGCCGGCGCAAGTCCGGCGCGGACGAACTGGTGTTGCTGGACTTCGGTTCGGTGCTGGAGCCGGACGAGCATTTCCTGGAGAGCCTGCGCAACGCCATCGACGCCGGGCAGCAGCAGGATATACCGCGGCTGGTGGAGAGCCTCGTGGGCCTGGGCTGCCTGCAGCCCGACGCCAGCGAGGAGGGGCAGCAGATGTTCGCCGACTTCTGTCTCAACCTGCTGGAGCCGCTGCGTGACCCCGCGAAGTTGCCGGCCGAGTACCTGGATGACCGGGGCCGTTACTGCTGGGGGCGCTCGCGCCTGGTGCGCCGCGCCGGCGTGCAGGCCGCCGTATCGGCAACGAGTCGCCATTTCACGCCGCCGTCGCGGGATTTCGCGCTGATCGCGCGCAAACTCAGCGGTTTGTTCAATTTCATCGCCGCCCTCGAGGCGCAGTTCAATGCCCACGACCTGGTGGAGAAGCACATAGGTCGCTGGCGGCGGGAGCAGGCTCGTGGCGCGAAAAGACAGGGATAGCGAAGAGAAGGCCATTCCCGCCTCACGGGCGGGACGGCTGGCGCGCATGGCGCGCCTGGCCGGGGGCGTCGCCGGCGGCATGCTGGCCGAGGGCAGCCGGCAGTTGCGCGCCGGCAAGCGCCCCAGGGCAAGGGACATGCTGTTGACGCCGGGCAATGCCCGCCGCGTGGCGGACCAGCTGGCCACCATGCGCGGCGCCGCCATGAAGGTCGGGCAGATGCTGTCCATGGACACCGGCGATTTCCTGCCGCGCGAACTGGCCGATATCCTGGCCAGGCTGCGCGACGACGCGCACTACATGCCGGCGGCGCAGCTGCGGCAGGTCATGGTCGACGCCTACGGCGAGGACTGGGAGGCGCTCTTTTACGGCTTCGACATGAAGCCGCTGGCGGCGGCATCGATCGGCCAGGTACACAGGGCGTACTCGCCCGACGGCCGCGAGATCGTTCTCAAGGTGCAGTATCCGGGCGTCGCCGAGAGTATCGACAGCGACGTGGACAACATCGCCGGCCTGCTGCGCGTCTCCGGCCTGTTGCCGGAGGGCCTCGACATCCGGCCATTGCTGGCCGAGGCGAAACAGCAGTTGCGCGACGAGGCCGACTACCTGAAGGAAGCGAAGCACCTGGCGAAGTTCCACAGCGTGCTGGACGACGACGATCGCTTTGTACTGCCCCAGGTGTTGCCCGAGTTCACCCACCGCAACGTGCTGGCGATGACCTATGTCAGCGGCGGCCCGATCGACACGGTGGCGGACAGGCCGCAGGCGGAGCGCGACCGGGTGATGACCGCGCTGTTCGAGTTGATGTTCACGGAGCTGTTCGAGCTGCGCCTGGTGCAGACCGACCCGAACTTCGCCAACTACCGCTACCGCGCCAGCGACGGCGAGATCGTGCTGCTGGATTTCGGCGCGACCCGGCGCTTCAAGGCGGCGTTTGCCAACGACTACCGCCGGCTCGCCCGCGCGGCCGTCGCCGGTGACGTGGACAAACTGGTCAGCGCGGCGGAAAGGGTCGGTTACGAGATGGGGCAGGAGGGCAGCGAGTACCGGGAGCTGATGCAGGAGCTGTTCCTGCTGGCGCTGGAGCCGCTGCGCACGGAGGGCCCCTACGACTTCGCGGCGTCGGACATGGCGCGCAACATGTCAGAGCTGGGAGAAGATATCGCCAGCTATCGCGAGTTCTGGAATACGCCGCCGACCGACGCGCTGTACTTTCATCGCAAGCTGGGCGGGATGTTCATGCTGGCGACGCGCCTGAAAGCCCGCGTCGACCTGAACGGCCTGCTGCAGCACTGGCTGTAGTCGCCCGCGGCTGACCCGGGGGCGCGCCCTGCGCGCTTCAGGCGCGCTTGCGGGGACGCTTCTTCTTCGGCGGCTTCAGTGCCGCGTCGCGCAACTCCTCGAACGACTCCTGCAGGCACTCGGCGTAGAACCCGGGGTCGGGCAGCATGTCGCGGCAGGCGGTAAAGGACAGGTTGATGGAGCCCTTCTTGTCCTGCACCGAGCTGTACACGATATGGAAGAGCCCGACGTTGGGCATCAACGGCCCGAGGCTGATGGAGTCGACCAGTGCGGCGCCGCACATGTAGAGCTGGAAGGGCGCGCCGGGCACGTTGGTGACGATGGTGTTGAACATAACGCTGGCCTCGGACAGGCCGGTCGCGCTGGCGGTGCGCATGGCCAGTGAGAGCACGTTGCCGGGCATGACGTCCGCCAGGTCGACGGCGAAGCGCGGGCCCAGCGCCTCGGCATAGGCCTTGGCGGACCGCGCCTCCTCGTGTACCTGTGCCATGCGCTCCGTCGGGTCGACGATATCGCTGCGCAGGGCCACGTTCATGAAGCCCACCATATTGCCCCCCGCCGCGCGCTCCTCGGCGGTGCGCACGTCGATGGGGCAGCCGGTGACCAGCGAGTGTTCCGGCAGTTCGCCCTTGCTCTGCAGGTACCTGCGCATACCCCCGCCGACAATGGTCAGCATCACGTCGTTGATGGTGGTGCCCGGCTGGGTGTTCTTGATTGCGCGGATTTCCTCGAAGTCGAACTTGCGCGCCTCGACCACGCGGTGGCGGGATATCCGGCCCTGGAAACGTGTTTTCTCCTTGTCGTCCAGCGAGTGGAACGCCTCGTCCTTGCGGCCCTGGCGAATGCGCTGCACAGCGGGTATGGCCTCCCTCACCATCTCCACCACCTGCCCGGGCTTGCGCCACGCGTCGAGGTCGGCCCTGCCCAGCATGCGCGCGCGGGAGGGCCGCTCGACGATCCACGGCGGCGCGTCGTTGAATACCTCGGTTTCCGGGGTCAGGTCGTGAACGATATTCATGAACTGGGTGCCGGTGGCGCCGTCCATTGCGCAGTGGTGCACTTTCAACAACAAAGCGAAACAGCCCGGGGGATAACCCTCGACGTTGTTGAGGCCCTCGATGACATACATTTCCCACAGCGGCTTGTCGCGGCGCAGCGGCTGGGAGTGAATGCGTGCCGCCAGGATGCACAGTTGCCGCCAGTCGCCCGGCTTGGGCAGTGCGATGTGGCGCACGTGGTACTCCATGTCGAAGTCCGCGTCCTCCACCCAGTAGGGCCGGCCCAGGTTGTAGGGCACGAACGCCAGCTTGCGGCGGAAGATGGGCGACTTGTGCACCCGGTCCTCCAGCATGGCCAGGATCTGCTTGAAGCGCACCTTGCCCCCCGGGGCGGTGGACTGGTCGTAGATACTGACGCCGCCGATGTGTTGCGGTAACCCGTCCAGTTCCGCGTGAAGGAACATGGCGTCCTGTCCTGATAGCTGTTGCATCGTTGTCACTCCTGGCGCGTTGCTGCGCGTTATAGCGGGCCGCCGCAGCGGCTACGCATGTTCTGCCGTTCCACCTGTCCCGTCAGTTCAGGTTGTCCAGGTAGTCCCGGTAGGCCTCTACGGAGAACGGCCTGCCCAGGAAATCCTCCACCATGTCGGCGGCCGGCTTGCTGCCGCCGGGACCCAGCACCTTGTCGCGGTACTCCCGGGCCAGGGCCGTGTTCTTCATGCCCTCGTCGAGGAAGCGGCTGAACATGTCCGTGGAGATCGCCTTGGACCACTGGTAAATATAGTAGTTGCTGGAGTATCCGTTAAGGTGGCCGAAATTATTGTAGAAGCGCGTGCCCGGTACGTAGGGGTAGGGCGAGTAGCGCGCCTGCATTTCCTTCAGCAGGGGCAGCAGTTCGAAACTCCCGGGATCCCGGTCGTAGTAACTGAGCGCCAGGTTGGCGTAGAAGATCTGCTGCGACGTGTCCGCGGCCTCGCCGAAGTGGCGCGCGCGAACCATCTTCTGCACCAGTTCCTCGGGAATGACCTCGCCGGCGTCGTTGCTGGCGAAGTGCCTGAGCGTGTCGTAATCCCACACCCACTCCTCCAGCATCTGGGAGGGCGCCTCGACGAAATCCCGCTCCATGGTCATCCCGGCAATGCCGAGCCAGGGCTGTGTGCCGGAGAACATGTTGTGCAGCAGGTGCCCGAACTCGTGCAGGAATGTCTCGACCTGCCGGTGCTCCATCAGCCCGCGGGGAAAGTTCATCGCCATGCCGGACATCGGCAGCTGGCGCTCCGCGATCCCGGTACGTAAGGTCCAGTGTGCGGCGTGCTTGTACTTGTCGTCGCGCGGATGCATGTCGAGATAGAAGCGGCCCAGGGCCTTGCCGTCCTCGCGCAGCTCCCAGGCGGTGATGTCCTCGTGCCAGGTGTTGGTCTCCCAGGGCACGATCTGCACGCCGAACAGGTCTTCAGTGAGTTTGAAGATACCCGCCTGTACGCGGTCGAAGTGGAAGTACTGGCGCACCTCCTTGGCGTCGATGGAGAACTGCTCCTGGCGCACGAGGTTGGACAGGTAGTACTTCTGCCAGACCTCCACACGCTGCGCCTGCGGATCGATCTCGCGCAGCCGCTCGAGCAGGATGTCCATGTCGCGCCCCGCGGGCGCGGTCACGGCCTTGCTCACCTGTCCCAGGAAGTCCCGAGCCCGCCCGGGCGAGCCGACCATCAGGCCGTCCATCGCCAGCGCGGCGTGGTTGGGATAGCCCAGCAGGGTAGCCAGTTCGTGCCGCTTCTCGATCAGTGCCTTCAGCGTGGCGTCGTTGGCCGGTGTGGCAATGCTCTTGGACGCCGTGTACAGGCGCCGGCGCAGTTCGTCGCTCTCGCTGTAGGTCAGTACCGGGAACAGGTCGGGGTAATCCGTGGACACCCTGATGACGCCTTCGTCGTCCGCCGGGTGGCTGGCGAGGAAATCCTCCGGCAGGCCGCGCAGCTCCTCGGCATTGGTTTCTATGATGCGCGAGTCGGAGCGAATGTTCTTGTCGAACTGGTTGCCCAGTTCGGTGATCTCGGCGATCAGTGCCCGGACCCTGTCGCGGGTCGCCTCATCCCTGTCGACTCCCGCCTTGCGGAACTCGCGCAGGCGCTTGCGGATCATCAGGCGCTCGCTCTCGCCCAGGGACTCGGTGTCGATGCTGACCACGCGCTGGTAGAACTTCTGCGACAGCTCCACCGTGGTGGCGAAGTCGATGTACGCGTTGATGCACTCCTCCGCCGCCGCCTGCACTTCGGTGTCCGTGTGCACGGACTTCACATACCAGATGTGCTGGATTTTCTGCAGTTCGAAACTCATGGCGTCGTAGGCGCCGTAGACGCGCTCCAGGGTCGCGGGCGCCGTATCGTTTTCGATCCGGATAAACGCTTCGCGCACCGTTTCCAGGGTGGCTTCGCATGTCGTGGCCAGCTCCTGCGCCGACTGGCTGAAATCCCAGCCGTCGCTGGCCCTGGAGATGTCCCCGGGCTCGGGGGTGGCTACGCTGGCGCAGCCGAACAGCAGTGCCAGGGACGGCAGTAACAGGTTTGTCTTCAAGAGAGTGTCCTTCGCTTCAAGTCAGTAGGGTGCGGTGGTTCGCGCGCTCGCCGGCCACCCAGGTGTTATGCACCGTGAAGGCCTCGTCAAAGTGCACGATGTCGGCCCTGCAGCCCGGTGTGAGGCTGCCGATCCGGTGCGCGAGGCCAATTATAGCCGCGGGGTGCGAAGAGGCCATACGCAGGCAGTCGGAAAGTGCGATCCCGGCCTCTTCGTGGGCGTATCGTACCGCGTCGATCATGCCGATGGCACTGCCGGCGAGCCGCCCCTCGCCGTTGACCAGCCTGCCGGCCTGCTCCTGTACCGTCTCACCATAGATCTCGCAGCTGCCGCGCGTGCCGCCGACGGTCCCCATGGCGTCGCTGACCAGGATCAGCCGGCCGTCGGGCTTGACCCTGTGCGCCAGCCTGATGGCGGCGGGATGCACGTGGTGGCCGTCCGCGATGAGGCCGGCCCACAGCGCGTCCAGGTCGAGTGCCGCGCCCACCGCCCCCGGCTCGCGCGACTGCAGCGGCGTCATGGCATTGAACAGGTGGGTGACGCCACTGATGCCGTTGTCGCAGGCCTCGCGCATCTGCGCGTAACTGCTGTCGGTGTGACCCGCACACAGTACCAGCCCGCTGTCCGCCAGCGTGCGCAGCTGTTCGCCGTCGAACTGCTCAGGCGCCAGGGTGAGAACGACGGGGAACTCGTCCAGGCTGCACAGCCAGGCGATGTCGTCCGCCGTAGCGCGGCGTATATGGTCTCCGCGATGCGCGCCGCGCCTGTTCGCGGCAAAAAATGGCCCCTCGATGTGGATGCCCAGCACGCTGGCGTTGCCCGCCGCGCGAGCGGCGCGAACCGCCTCCACTGCCTCGGCCTGTACCTGCCGCGTGTCGCTGATGACCGTGGGCAGCAGGGCCGTGGTGCCCTTGCCGCGATGCGCCGCCACGATTCGCTCCACGGCATCGGGCGTGGGCTGCGCGTTGAGCATCACGTCGCCGCCGCCGTTGACCTGCAGGTCGACGAAACCCGGCGCCAGCGTGCCGC
>JAWVYG010000049.1:0-9562 GCA_033722815.1 Halioglobus sp. | reverse complement strand
CAGCGCTGGGGACCGCGCACACTGGACCTGGACCTGCTGTTGTTTGGCGACCTCGTCATGACCACGCCACAGCTGACGCTGCCCCATCCGCAGATGCACCTGCGCAACTTCGTGCTCTACCCGCTGCGCGAGGTCTGCGGTGCCAACATGCAGCTGCCGAATGGCAGCGATCTTGCTACATTACTCACCACGTGCCCCGCC
Source organism: Halioglobus sp. (assembly GCA_033722815.1). Taxonomy (GTDB): domain Bacteria; phylum Pseudomonadota; class Gammaproteobacteria; order Pseudomonadales; family Halieaceae; genus Marimicrobium. Next base: position 9,361 of record JAWVYG010000049.1, on the reverse strand, counting down.
GACGGCCTGGTGAAGACCGAACACAGCCTGGCCGGTTGAAAAAAAGGACTGTTGAACAACGATGAAGGCTTCCTCTTGACCCCGGATACAGAGGCAATCACCGTCGATCTCAAGGGCAGGCAGCCGCCCCGGTACATCGCTGTCGAGGGGCCCATCGGGGTCGGCAAGACGACGCTGGCGAAAAAGCTGGCCGCCAGTTTCAACTATGCCACGCTGCTGGAAGACGCCGAGGAAAACCCGTTCCTGGAGAAGTTCTACGTCAACCCGGAGCAGGCGGCACTGGCGACGCAGCTGTTCTTCCTGTTCCAGCGTGCGCAGAAGATACAGGACCTGCGGCAGGCCGACTTCTTCCAGGCCGTTCGGGTGTCGGACTTCCTCATCGAGAAAGATCCGCTGTTCGCGCGCATCAACCTCGACAGCGACGAATTCCAGCTGTACGACAAGGTCTACCACCAGCTGACCATCGACGCACCGAAGCCCGACCTCGTTATCTACCTGCAGGCGTCTACCGACATCCTGCTGTCACGCATCGACACCCGCGGCCTGACCTATGAACGCAACATCGAACGGCGCTATCTCGAGCAGCTGAACGAAGTGTACAGCGAATTTTTTCTATATTACGATGACGCTCCGCTGCTGATCGTAAACGCGAGCGAAATCGATTTGGCGCACAACGTGGCGGATTATCGCCACCTGGTGGACTACATGCTCGACATCCGCAGCGGCCGCCACTATTTCAATCCCACGTTTTTCGGGTAGCCATCCCGACACCAAAGCGTCACCCGGAACAGGACCTGCAGCATGGGCAAGTTTACGATCAGCACCCTGGACAAGATGAAGGCGGCCGGGGAAAAGTTTGTCTGTATCACTGCCTACGACGCAACCTTCGCCAGGATCATCAGCGAGGTGGGCGCCGAGTCGATCCTGGTCGGCGACTCGCTTGGCATGGTGCTGCAGGGCCACGACAGCACCATCCCGGTGACCATCCACGACATGGCCTATCACACCGCGTGCGTGTGCCGCGCAGACCCGCAGCCGCTGGTGATCGCGGACATGCCCTTCATGAGCTACCCCAACCCGGAAGAAACCATGGCCAACGCCACGCTGCTGATGCAGGCCGGCGCGCAGATGGTGAAGATGGAGGGCGGCGTATGGCTCAGCGACTCCATCAGCATGCTCGTAGAGCGCGGCATCCCCGTCTGCGCCCACCTTGGCCTGACGCCACAGTCGGTGAACACCTTCGGTGGCTTCAAGGTCCAGGGGCGCACGCCGAAAGAAGCGAAGTCCATACTCGCCGACGCGGTCGAGATACAGGACGCCGGGGCCAGCCTGCTCGTGCTGGAGTGCATCCCCGCGCACCTGGCCTCGGACATCAGCGAGAAACTCGACATTCCCGTCATCGGCATTGGCGCCGGCGGCGGCACCGACGGGCAGGTGCTGGTCATGCACGACCTGCTGGGCCTGGTCGATCACACACCGCGCTTTGTACAGAATTTCATGGAGGGGCAGTCGTCCATCCGGGGCGGCCTGCAGGCCTTCGTCGACGCGGTCAAGGACGGCTCCTTCCCGCGCGAGGAACACACCTACTCCTGATATCCCCGAAAACACCCGTGGGAGCCCCCGGTGTTACTGGCAGGCATTTATGTTAGTAAGCGCTCACTTGTGAAACGTGTCACAAGGCCACAACCCCTACCCTGCAATTGCTTCTTTTGGTAACAAACCATGTGAATTTTTCATAAATTTTCGTTGCCCGCCCCGAAATGATGGGTCATACTTCGTGACCCCGCAGACGGCTGTTACCGGCCACCTGCAGGGCTTGAGGACAGTGCGCACCCGGCAGTTTCAGCGCCGCCATTGAACCGGTTAAAGGGGACAGGTAGCTATGCGGACTTTCAGCCACAACGCCCAGTTGCAGTCGGCTCTCAAAACCTTCCGCCAGAATGGCCAGAGCATCGCCTTCGTGCCTACGATGGGCAACCTTCACGAGGGGCACCTCGACCTGGTACGCAAGGCGCGCCAGCTGTGCGATATCGTCGTGGTCAGCATCTTCGTCAACCCGCTGCAGTTCGGTGCCAACGAGGACCTGGACGCCTACCCGCGCACCATGGCCGCGGACAAGGAAAAACTGTTTGCCGAGGGCACGAACGTGCTTTACGCACCCGCGGTGGAAGAAATCTATCCCCATGGCATGGAAGCCCAGACCATCGTCCACGTGCCCGACCTCGGTGACACGCTGTGCGGCAGCAGCCGCCCCGGCCACTTCGACGGCGTGACCACGGTCGTGAGCAAACTGTTCAACATCGTACAGCCCGACGTCGCCGTATTCGGCGAGAAAGATTTCCAGCAACTGTCTATCGTGCGCAAAATGGTTACTGACCTGTGCATGCCGATCGAGATTGTCGGCGTAGCCACTGGCCGCGCCGAGGACGGGCTCGCACTGAGCTCTCGCAACGGGTACCTGACGCAGGAGCAACGCAGGATCGCCCCGCTGCTGCACCAGATTCTCGGCGATTGCCGCGACGCGATCGCCTGCGATTTCGACAACTTCCTGCAACTGGAATCCCATGCGCGTATGAAACTGCTGGAGGCCGGCTTCACGCCCGATTACTTCGCCGTGCGCGACGCCAGGACGCTGCAGGCCGTTACCGAACAGACCGAGGAGATCGCGATACTCGCCGCCGCGCGCCTGGGCAACACCCGGCTGATCGACAACGTGCGGCTGTCGCTGAACCCTGTCACCGACTGGGGCATGCTGGCAGACGGCAGGCAGTAACGTCTCGCCGTCGCGGGCGCCCCGTCCCGCCCACCTGTGGCCGACACCAACTCGTTTCCGTAAGGCCAGAACCCGCAAGACGGGTGCCGGCCTTTCTACTATGATGTCGATTCCGTTTGCTAAAGGCATATCGAGCAGTCCATGTCAGATTTCCCAACCCGCCCGATAGCGTCCGGTTGCAGCAGTACGCGCATCGACACCAGGCTGGACGGCCGTATCGCCAACCGACCCGGTTGATGTAAGTGCTGTCCGCGTCCAACCTGCTCAGCCTGGCACTGCTGTATGTGTGCCTGCTGTTCCTCGTTGCCTGGTACGCGGATCGCAACACCGCAACGGCCTCACGCCTGCGCGATTCGCGCGCGGGCGGCGTCATCTACGCCCTGACCCTGGCGGTATACTGCAGCTCCTGGACGTTCTACGGCGCCGTGGGCAGCGCAACGGAATCGCCCTGGAGCCACGCGCCCATCTACCTCGGCCCGATCCTGGTCTTCCTGCTCGGCTGGCCGATGATCAAACGCCTCCTGGCCATCGGCGAGCGGCACAGGGTCACCTCCATCGCGGATTTCATCAGCGCCCGTTTCGGTAAACGCCAGGGCCTGGCGATTGTCGTCACACTGGTGGCCAGCGCCGCGGTGCTGCCCTACATTGCGCTGCAGTTCAAGGCACTGGCACAGGCCTGGGTGATCGTCGGCGGCAGCACGGAGGAAGTGGAGGCCATCGGCGGCGATACCGCGTTGTTCACCGCGATTGTGCTGGCGGTATTCACGATCCTGTTCGGTACGCGCAGACTCAACGGCAGCGAGCGCCACCAGGGCGTCATGGCGGCCATCACCGTCGAGTCGCTGGTCAAACTGCTCGCATTCGTTGCCGTGGCCGCGCTCGCCATGGCCTACCTGGGCCGCGCGCCAGAAGCCGTGCCACCCTCCGCGAGCAGCCATGCCCTGGCCGACATCGATATGAACGCGGACTTCGTCGCGCGCACGCTGATCAGCGCGCTGGCGATCCTGTGCCTGCCGCGACAGTTTCACGTCATGGTGGTGGAGGCCGGCAACAACCCCAGGCTCGGTATCGCGCGCTGGCTGTTTCCCCTGTACCTGGCGCTGTTCATGGTGCTCGTCGTCCCGATAAGCCAGGCCGGCGCACAGATCTTCGCCGTGAACGACCAGGTCAACCCGGATACCTACGTGCAGCTGCTGCCCATCGCGCTCGAATCGAACCTGGTGACCATCGCGGCCTTTATCGGCGGCATCTCCGCGGCCACCGGCATGGTCATCGTGGCAACCGTCAGCCTGGCGATCATGATCACCAACGAGGTGATCGCACCGCTGTTGATGCGCTTCAACGAACGCTCACCCACGGCAGTGCTGAAGATGGGCGACAACCTGCGCCACATTCGCCAGGTGATCATCGCCTGCATCCTGCTGGGCGCCTGGCTCGTCACACGGCAGGTCATGGGCATCCCGTGGCTGACACAGATCGGCTATATCTCCTTCCTTGCGGCAGCCCAGCTGGCACCGGCGCTGATCGCGGGCCTGTACTGGCGCGGCGCCAATGGCAGCGCCGTGTTTTTCGGCCTGCTGGCGGGACTGGGCCTGTGGTTTTATTGCGCCGTCTTGCCTGCCATCACGAACGAAGGCGCCGCGTTACTGAGCAGCGGCCCCTGGGATATCGACTGGCTGCGCCCACTCAACCTGTTCGGCGTCGATGCGCACTACCCACTCGCGTACGCCACTACCTGGAGCCTCGGGGTCAACATCGCCGTTCTGCTCGCCGGCTCCGCACTCCTTAAACCGCGCGCCAGCGACACCAGGCAGGCAGACCTGTTCATCGGCAGCGCCACGGGCGCCCCGGAACAGGCCAACACCGATTTCGATCTCAGCCTGATACGCGTCAGCCAGCTGCAGGCCCTGCTCGCCCCCTTCGTGGATGAACAGCAGTTGCGACGCACCTGGCGCGAGTTCGAGGAGGTCAACCAGCAGCGCCTCCTGCCCGGGGACCGGGCACCGCGCTTCATGGTGAGCCGCGTGGAATCGGTGCTGGCCAGCGTGATCGGCGCGACCTCCGCCAACCGCGCCATGACGCGCCTGGAAAGCAGCCAGCAGCTGGCATTCGACGACCTCGCGGGCATGGTGACCGACGCCTCCCGGCTGCACGTATTCAACCGCGAGCTTCTGCAGACCACGGTCGAGAGCCTGATCCAGGGTGTCGCCGTGGTGGACAGTGAACTGCGCCTGGTCGCCTGGAACTCTCGCTACGAGGAGTTGTTCGACTATCCCCCGCGCCTGCTGTACGTCGGCTGCCCCATCGAGCGCGTGTATCGATTCAACGCCGAGCGCGGCATCCTCAGCCCCGGCGGTCCGATCGAGGAGGAGATCGAGAAGCGGCTGCGCTGGATGCGCGAGGGCAGCTCACACCGACTGGAACGCACGCTGCCCAACGGCACCACCATAGCGATCCACGGCACTCCCATGCCCCACGGCGGTTTTGTGACCACGTACGTCGATATCAGCGACTACCGCGACGTCACCGCGCAGCTCGAGGAAACGCGCATCGAACTGGAACAGAAACTGGCATCCGGCAGTCGCAGCCTGTCCGAGACGAACGCGCGGCTGCGCCAGGAGAACCGCCTGCGGGCGCAAACACAGGAACAGCTGCGCGACGCCCACCAGAGCAAGAGCCGCTTCATGTCCGCCACGAGCCACGACCTCCTGCAACCGATCAATGCCGCGCGACTGTTCACCACATCGCTGCGCAACCGCATCGAGCCGGGCGGCAACCGGGAGACCATGGACGTCGTCGACCAGATCGACCGTTCCCTGAAACGCGCTGAGCAACTGATCGAGGAACTGCGGGAAATAGCGCGACTCGACTCCGGCAGGCAGACGCCGCGGGCAGAGCACTTTTCGCTGGACACCATGTTCCGCGCACTGTCCGACGAGTTCTCACCGCCCGCCCGCCGCAAAGGCCTCGAACTGCGGATACGCACTCGCGACCTGTGGCTGCACTCAGACCCATCGCTGGTGCACCGCGTGCTGCAGAACCTGATCGGGAATGCGCTGCGCTATACACAATCGGGCGGCGTACTGCTCAGCGCGCGCCGCCGCGGCGATAGCGCGCTCGTCCAGGTCTGGGACACCGGTCCAGGGATAGACGAGCAGGACCACATGCGTATCTTCGCGGAATTTGAGCGGGGCCAGCAGCGTTCGGGAGAGGGCGACATCGGGCTCGGACTGGGCCTGTCGATCGTACAGCGCATCTGCGAACTGCTGCGGCTGGACCTGCGCCTGCGGTCTCGCGTTGGCAGCGGTTCGGTGTTTTCCGTTGCCATTCCCCTCGGCAACCCGGTGGACGCCGTACCGGAGTCCGCCGCCGACGGGAGTGGTGACATGCACGGCCTGCAGGTGGTGTGCCTGGACAACGACCCGATGATCCTGGCAGGGCTCGAGCAATTGCTGCAGAGCTTTGGCGCGCAAGTTCTCACCGCCGCCGATCGCGAGACGCTGGTGGCGCTGCTGGGAGATTGCCGGGATGCGGATGTCATCCTGGCCGACTTTCACCTGGACCACGGTGACAATGGCATCGAGGCGGTGCAGCACGCGCTGTCCCGACTGCAACTCCGGATCCCCTGCGTGGTGGTCAGCGCCGACGACGGCGAGGAGGCGCGGGATCTCACCCGGCAGGCCGGCTTCCGTTTCCTGCCCAAACCCGTCAACCCCGCGCGACTGCGCGCATTGATCCTGGCGCTGGCGCGCAACTGAGCGCCCTACTGCGGGGGCTGGACGAGGTCCGCGGGTGGATCTACCGCCAGGTTGCCCAGGGCCACCACGGCCTGCGTGCGTGAGTGTACGCCCAGCTTGCGGAAAATCTCCGTCAGGTGCGCCTTGACGGTGGCCTCCTTGACGTCCAGCTCGTAGGCGATCTGCTTGTTCAGCATGCCCTCCGCCAGCATCGTGGTCACGCGAAACTGCTGTGGCGTCAGGCTGGCGAGTGCCTCAGCGATATCCAGCGCCTGCAGGCTGGCGCCATCGGCCCGACCATCCAGCCCCGGGTGGAGTCCGCGCTCGCCACGCATCACCGCCGCCACTGCGTCCTCTATCAGGGACATCTCCGCGGATTTCGACAGGAATGCCGCGGCACCATGATCCAGCGCCCTGCGTACCGTTTCCGGGTGGGAGTTGGCGGAGACCATGATGACCGGCAGCTCGGGGTAGTGACCCACCAGCCATGACAACGCCGAGAAACCGTAGGCGCCGGGCATGTGCAGGTCAAGCAGCACCAGGCCGAGCTCGCCCAGTCGTTCCACCTCGGACTGCAGCTCACCCACCGAGGCCGCCGTCGCCACACGCGCGTCGGGCCGCGCCTGGGCAATGACCTGCTGCAGCGCACTGCGAAACAGCGGGTGGTCGTCGGCAATCAGTATGTCCATGAGAGCTTCCTCGCAATCCAACGGCGCCCGGCCATCCCGTGGCCAGGCGCGAGGCGGCGCAGCGGTGCCGCACCCGCACCGCCTGGCCACCGCCCCTGCCCGTCATCCGGCCCGGCACATCGACTGAAAAATGCGCCGAACCCTATCGACTTTAGTCGAAGATAGCCCTGTTCTTTGACCAAAGTCCAATAGGTTCTGTCCCCGCACGGGCGTACAAAGGTTCCCGGAATAACAAGACAACCCAACGGGAGTAACGCAATGAACCCACGCATCAAGCCCATCGTCGCCGCGATCGCCACTGTCACCGCCTGCTCCACCGCACAGGCCGGTGCACTGGAGGACCGCATCCAGTCACTGGAACAGGAACTGCAGGCGCTGAAAGCCGAGGTCGCGGCCAACAAGGGTGACATCACCAGTAACCAGGCAAGCATAGAAGAGGCGAGGCCGACCCGGGCAGGCACGAAGTTCGGCTACGGCGGCTTTATCCAGCTCGACGCCAATGCCAGCAGCTACAGTGACGGCCAGCCCGGTTTTTATGCCGCGGAAGACCTGCTCGTAGCCAGCACCATCCCGGTGGAGCCCGACGGCGGGGATTCCGATTCCTACTCCTCCACCAACATCCACGCCAAGAGTTCGCGTTTCTACTTCACCACCGAGACGGACACCGCGGCCGGCAAGGTCTCCAGCCGCATCGAGATGGACTTCATCCTCAGCGGCGACGACAACGACGAGCGCATCTCCAACTCCTGGAACTCGCGCATACGCCACGCTTTCCTGAAATGGGATTACGCCGAGGACAGCTCGATACTGGCGGGACAGAGCTGGTCCACGTTCTTCAACGTCGGCGCCCTGCCCGACCTGCTGGACTTCGTCGGCCCGGTGGGCACCCTCTTCAACCGCCAGCCGCAAATACGCTGGACCATGGGCGGACTGCAACTGTCGGTGGAGAATGCCGTGACCCGGCTCAACGGCGTGGACTGGGACGATACCCACGAGGGCATCCCGGATATCGTGGCGCGCTACAATGGCCAATCCGGCGACCTCAGCTGGTCCGTTGCCGGTATCGTCCGCGAACTCACGTTTGAAGAGCGCGACACTTCCCGCGCCGTGGAGCTCGCCAGCGACGAGGAGTTCGGCTACGGCCTGAGCCTCGCGGGCAAGTGGATGCTGGGCAAGGACGACCTGCGCTTCATGGTCAACTACGGCTCAGCGCTCGGCCGCTACCTCGGGTTGAACTCCTACAACGACGGTTACGTCGATGCCGCCGGCGACATCGAGACCATCGACCAGTGGGGCGCCGTACTGGCTTACCGCCACTTCTGGACGCCGCAGTGGCGCAGCACCTTCAGCCTGTCGGCCTCGGGCGCGGACAATCCCGACAGCGGCGACTTCGCCGGTGCAGACGACCTGGCGAAGGCCTACCAGTCAATACACGCCAACCTCAATTACCTGCCGGCACCCAGGCTCTCGCTGGGCGCCGAGCTGATCTATGCGAACAAGGAACTGGAAGACGGCCGCGAGGGCGACCTCAACCGCCTGCAGTTCGCCGTGAAGTACGCCTTCTGATGGCCGCTTCGACCAAAGTCGTAAAGTCCGTGGCAGGGTCCGGTGCTATAGTCGGCCCTGATTCCACAATAACAAACACCACTGGAGGTGTGACATGTCACCACTGAACGAGCAACAGGCGCAGGAGTACTGGCGCCGCAACCTGTCCCTCATGGTCAAGTTGCTGGTGATCTGGTTTGTCGTCAGCTACGGCTGCGGCATCCTGCTGGTTGATTTCCTCAACCAGTTCCAGGTCGGCGGCTACAAGCTGGGCTTCTGGTTCGCCCAGCAGGGATCCATCTACGTGTTCGTGGCGCTCATCTTCTACTACACGAAGAAGATGGGCGACCTCGACCGCGAATTCAACGTGGAAGAAGACTAGGAGGCCCCGACATGGAACTGCAAACCCTGACATACATCGTAGTGGGCGCGACCTTCGCGCTCTACATCGGCATCGCCTTCTGGGCCCGGGCGGGCTCCACGAAGGATTTCTACGTCGCCGGTGGCGGCATCCATCCGGTGCAGAACGGCATGGCCACTGCCGCCGACTGGATGTCCGCCGCGTCCTTTATCTCCATGGCCGGGCTGATCGCCTTCATGGGCTACGGCGGTTCGGT
>JAWVYG010000048.1:0-9571 GCA_033722815.1 Halioglobus sp. | reverse complement strand
GACGGACGCGGAGCTGATCGCGACCAGGCCCACCAGCAGTAAAGCCAGCGCCTGCAGGAGCAGCGCCGGGTCCGGCAGCAGCCACTGCCTGGGTTGCAGCGCCGGGGCGTTCATTGCGCCACCCCGTTCAGACGCGAGACCGCGGTGCAGAACATCTCGCCGCGCTCCTCGTATCCGGAAAACATGTCGAAGCTGGCACAGGCCGGTGACAGCAGCACGGTATCGCCGGGGCGGGCCTCGGCGGCGGCCAGCACCACTGCGTCGTCCATGCAACCCGCGCGCAGGAGCGTGCAGGTCTCCGCCAGCGCGGCTGCCATGGCGTCTGCATCCTCGCCCATCAGTACCGCGGCCCGGCAGTGCTGCCGCACCGCCGGGGCCAGCTCGGTGAAGTCGGCGCCCTTGCCCTGCCCGCCCGCGATAAGCACGATATTGCGGCCGTCCGCCAGCCCGGACAACGCGGCCACGGTGGCGCCGATATTGGTGCCCTTGGAGTCGTTGACGAAACGCACGCCGCGAATCTCTCCCACCGGCTCGCAGCGGTGGGGCAGGCCGCGAAAGCGCGCCAGCGTCTGCGCCATCCGTGCTACCGACAGGCCGACGCAGTTGCCCAGCGCCAGCGCTGCCAGCGCATTGCGCACGTTGTGGCGCCCGGCCATGGCCAGGTCCGCCACCGGCATGATGTTCTCGAAGCCGCGGCACAGGTATTCCTCGCCGTCCACGACGCGCAGTCCGAAGCCGCCCAGGTCGGGCTCGCCCATGCGCCAGCTCACCAGTTCCACGTCCGGCGGCACCAGCGGCACGGTCAGGGCGTCATCCGGGTTCATCACCGCAGCGCGGCAACCGCGAAAGATCCGGTGCTTGGCCTGGTGGTAGGCGGGCATGTTGCCGTGGCGGTCGAGGTGGTCGGCGCTGATGTTGAGTACCGTGGCGACGGCGAGATCCAGGTGACCGGCGCGCTCGAGCTGGAAGCTCGACAGTTCCAGCACGTAAAGCTCGCGGGTGGGAGACAGCAGGTCCAGCGCCGGCGTGCCGAGGTTGCCGCCGACACCAACGTCGAGCCCGGCATCGCGGGCCATCTGCCCTACCAGTTCGGTCACCGTGGACTTGGCATTGGAACCGGTGATCCCCACCACCGGAACCTGTGCCTCGCGCATGAACAGGTCGATATCGCCGATCACCGTGACGCCGGCATCCAACGCCTGGCGTACGAGAGGCGCGTCCAGCGCGATGCCGGGGCTGACCACCAGCTCCGACGCCCCGGTAACGATGTCCTGCGGGCACTCGCCGGTATACACCGGCACGTCCGGCATCTGGGCGCGCAGCTGCGCAAGGCCCGGCGGTTCGTCGCGTGTATCCACCACGCTGAACTTCAGGCCAAGACCGTGGAGATAGCGCGCGCAGGACAGACCCGTGGCGCCGAGACCCACCACCACCCGGTTGTCCGTGCTCGCTATCAGTTCAGGTGCCACTAACATTCTCGCCTATCGCAGCTTCAGGGTTGCCAGCCCGAACAGCACCAGCATGACCGTAATAATCCAGAAGCGCACAATGACCCGGGGTTCGGGCCAGCCCTTCAACTCAAAGTGGTGGTGTATCGGCGCCATGCGGAAGATGCGCTTGCCGGTCAGTTTGAACGACACCACCTGCAGGATGACCGACACCGTTTCCAGTACGAAAATGCCACCCATGATAAAGAACACGATCTCGTGGCGCGTGATCACCGCCACCGTACCCAGCGCCGCGCCCAAAGCGAGCGCGCCGACATCACCCATGAACACCTGCGCGGGATAGGTATTGAACCACAGGAACCCGAGCCCGGAACCGGCGATCGCGCCGCAGAAGACCGCCAGTTCGCCGGAGCCGGCCACGTAGGGGATGTGCAGGTACTCGGCGAAGTCCACGCGGCCGGTGAGGTAGGCAATGATTCCCAGCGCCGTACCCACCATCACGGTGGGCAGGATGGCGAGGCCGTCCAGGCCGTCGGTGAGGTTGACGGCATTGCTGGCGCCCACGATGACGAAGTAGGCCAGCACGATAAACAGCGGCCCCATGGCCCAAGCGACGTCCTTGAAGAAGGGCACGTAAAGCGCGGTGGTTACCGGCGTGTCGAAGGCCAGGTACAGGTAGAGCGCCGCCGCGAGGCCGATCACCGACTGCCAGAAATACTTCCAGCGGGCCGGCAGGCCACGGGAGTCGCGCTCCATCACCTTGCGGTAGTCGTCGACCCATCCCACGGCGCCAAAGGCCATGGTCACCAGCAGGGCGATCCACAGGTAGGCATTGCCGAGGTCGCCCCACAGCAGTGTCGATGCGGCGATGCCGACCAGCAGCAACGCGCCGCCCATGGTGGGCGTACCGGACTTGCTCAGGTGCGACTGCGGGCCGTCGTCGCGCACGGCCTGGCCCACCTGGTGGAAATTCAGGCGGCGTATCATGGTGGGACCCACCAGCAGGGAGATGGCCAGCGCCGTACCGGCGGCGAGGATGCCGCGCAGCGTCAGGTAGCTGAACACGTTGAAGCCGCTCTCGAACTGCGCCAGGTACTGGGCCAGGAACATCAGCACGTTTCAGTCCTCCCCGGTGATTGTTGCCGCAGTGCGCTGCACAGCAGCTCCATGCCGGCACCGCGCGATCCCTTCACCAGCACGGTCTCGTACTGCGCGAAAGCGCCGGCCAGTGCGGCGAGCGCCTCGTCACGGTCGGCGAAAAAGCGGCCCGCCTCGCCGAACTCCGCCACCGCGGGCCGCAGCTCCGGACCCACTCCCCAGAACGCGTCGATACCCGCGTCGCTGGCGTAGCGGCCGATGTCACGGTGCAGTTGCTCGCTGTCCTCGCCCAGCTCCAGCATGGCGCCGAGGATCAGCGTGCGCCTGCCGGCACAGCTCGCCAGCGTGTCGATGGCGGCGCGCACGGAGCCCGGGTTCGCGTTGTAGCAGTCATCGATCAGGGTGAACCCCGCGAGGGTGCGCTGCGTGCACAGTCGCCCCGCTACCGGCTGCAGCGACTCCAGGCCGTCGCGAATGTCTGTCAGGGAGAGTCCGCAGGCCATGCCGACGGCGATGGCCGCAAGCGCGTTGGCGACGTTGTGCCGCCCGGCCAGGGACAGGCGTATGGCGATGTCGCCTTCCGGGGTGGAGGCGGTGAAACTGACACCGTCGACACCCTGCAGGTTGATCGCGGTTGCACTGATCGCTGCGGCGCTGTCCAGGGCAAAATCGATGATGCGCGCTTCCCCGGCGCGCTTGCGCCACTGCCCGGCCCAGGGTTGATCGGCATTGATGACGGCGCAGTCGTCGGCACCCAGGCCGTCGAAGATCTCGCCCTTGGCGGCTGCCACATCCTCCAGCGAACCGAAGCCCTCGAGGTGCGCCGGCATTGCGTTCAGCAACAGGGCGACACCCGGGCGACCCAGCCGGCACAGCCAGGCGATGTCGCCGCGGCGGGCGGCGCCCATCTCCACCACGGCGTATTCCACCTGCGGACTCAGCCGCAGCAGCGTCAACGGCACCCCGATCTCGTTGTTGAAATTGCCCTCGGTGGCCAGGGCGTGGCCGGCCCGCGACAGTACCGCCTGCACCATGCCCTTGACCGTGGTCTTGCCGCTACTGCCGGTGATCGCCACCAGCACACCGGCGTAGAGTGAGCGATTGTAGGCGCCGAGCAGCCCCAGCGCGCGCCGGGTATCGATCACCTGCAACTGCGGCAGGGTAGCGTCGAAGCGGTCGCTGACCAGCGCAGCCGCTGCCCCGGCCTCGCGCGCAACGTCGAGGTAGTCATGACCGTCGAAACGCTCGCCGCGCAGTGCGACGAACAGGTCGCCCGGGGCAACGCTGCGGCTGTCAGTGGACACGCCGCCAACACTGACATCGTCGCCCAGCAGGGTCGCCTCGAGCGGTCCGGTCAGTTCCGACAAGGTCAGCGGCCGCATCATAGCGCCGCCCTCCGGGCCAGCGCCCGGCGCGCCTGGTCCTCATCGCTGAAGTGCTGTTTCTCGCCGTCCACCAGCTGGTAATTCTCGTGCCCCTTGCCCGCGATGAGTACGCAGTCGCCGGGACTGGCACCGGTTACGGCCGCCAGGATAGCCTGCGCACGATCGGCCTCCATGCTGTAGGCGCCGCTGCAGCCGCTCTCGATGTCGGCCATGATTGCCAGCGGATCCTCGCCGCGCGGGTTGTCGCTGGTCACCACCACGTGGTCGGAGAGCTCACACGCCACGCGCCCCATGAGCTGCCGCTTCTGCCGATCGCGGTCGCCGCCACAGCCGAACACGGTGATCAACGCGCCGTCAACGTGCGGCCGCAGCGCGGCAATCACCTGCTCCAGCGCGTGGGGGGTATGGGCGTAGTCGACAATGACCTGCAGGCCGGCGCTGTTGGGTATACTCTGCATCCGGCCCGCCACGGGATGCAGCTGCCCGGCGGCTTGCAGCACCGCCAGCAGGTCCTCCCCGGCCAGCACCAACGCGGCCACGGCGGCGGTCAGGTTGGACAGGTTGAAGTCGCCGGGTAGAGGACTGTCGAACTCGCCCTCTCCCCAGGGGCTGCACAGCGTGGCGTGGACGCCGCCGCTGTGGAAACGCGGATCGACTACACGGATGTCGGCGCCTGCGCCCGAGGCGGAATAGGTCAGGATCTGCACGCCCTCCCCTACGCCCGCGGCTATCAGCGCGGCCAGGTCGTCATCGACGTTGATCACCGCGTGGCGCAGGCCTTCGGCGGCAAACAGGCGCATCTTCGCCCGCGCGTAACTGCTCATGCTGTCGTGGTAATCCAGGTGATCGTGCGACAGGTTGGTAAAGATCGCCGTCTCGAATTCAACACCGTTGACGCGCCCCTGCACCAGCGCGTGGGAAGACACCTCCATGCTCACCGCCGGAACGCCCTGCGCCCGCCAGTCGGCCAGTTGCCGCTGCAGCGCCAGTGGATCCGGCGTGGTGTTGCCCGCATCACTCACGTCGTCGCCGAGGGTGCAGCCCAGCGTGCCGATGACACCGCAGGGGCGGCCCAGCGCGCGGGCGAGCTGGGCGAAAATACGGCTGGTGGTGGTCTTGCCGTTGGTTCCGGTGATTCCGACCACGTGCATGTGCCGGCTGGGATAGCCGTGGAAGCGGGAGGCGAGCACACCTGCCTCGTAGCGTAACTCGGGGATCTCCACCAGCGGCACGTGCAGCGCGTCGACGAACCCGGCGACCGGCGCCTCGGCCAGCACGGCAGCGGCGCCATTGGCCACGGCCTGCTCGATGTAATGGCGCCCGTCGTGTACGTCTCCGGGCATGGCGAGAAACAGGTCGCCCGGCGCAACGCGGCGGCTGTCCAGCTGCATACCGGCGACTACCGCGCCCTGCAGGTCCGCGCGCTCGCTCTGCAGCAACTGCGCCAGCGGCATGGGCGCGGCCTGCTCGCCGGCGGGCGACAGCATCATGCCGCACCCCCGCGCGCAGAGGCCTGTCCGGCGCCCGTGTCACTGACCTGTGCCGGCGGCACGTTGAGCAGCCGCAGGGCGCTCTCGGCGAGGACCGAGAACACGGGGGCCGCCGCGGCGCCGCCGCCGTAGTCATCGCCCTGCGGTTCGTTGATCACGACCACGGTGACCACGCGCGGATCGTCCACGGGCGCGACGCCGGCAAACAGGGCGATGTACCTGTCGTCCTCGTAGATGCCGTCGCTGCCCACCTTGTGCACCGTGCCCGTCTTGCCACCGACGCGGTAGCCGGGCACACGGGCACGCTGCCCCGTTCCCTCCTCCCCGGTGACGGCATGCAGCACCTGCAGCACCTGCGCGGCCGTCTCGGATGAAACAATCCTCGTACCCCCCGGCTCCTGGCCCTGCAGCGACACCAGCGACACCGGCACCTGCACCCCGTCATTGGCGAACACCGCGTAGGCGCTCGCCAGCTGCAACGGCGTCGCCGTGATACCGTAGCCGAAGGCCAGCGCCACTTTCTCCGATACGTGCCAGCGCGGCCGGTTGGGCAGCATGCCGCTGCGCTCACCGGGGAAACCGGTGGCGGGCGGCTGGCCGATGCCGAAGCGGTTGAAAACCTCCCAGATCGCCTCGTGCCCGAGATCCAGTGCCATATGTGTCACGCCCACCTGGCTGGATTTCTCGATCACCCGGCTGAGACTGATCGCACCGTAGTCTTTCGGATCCGGGTATACCTTCCTGCCCACACGGATGTAACCGGGAGAGGTGTCGATGATGGTCTGCGGGGTGTAGCGGCCGCTCTCGAGCGCCGCGACCAGCGTAAGCACCTTCATGGTAGAGCCCGGTTCGTACACGTCAGTCATCGCGCGGTTGCGCATACCGGACGCGTCCTCGATCCTGCGGCTGTTGGGATTGAACGTCGGGTAGTTCACCATCGCCAGCACCTCACCGGTGCGGCTGTCGAGCGTAACCGCCGAGCCGGATGCGGCGCCCAGGGCAGTCACGGCGCGCTGCAATTCCTTGTGCTGCTGGTACTGCAGGCGCAAATCGATACTGAGGGCCAGGTCGCGGCCCGGCTCGGCGGGCTCTACCACGCCGATGTCGCGCACCCGGTTGCCGAGGCGATCCTTGATGTAGCGCTTCTTGCCCGGCGTGCCGGTCAACAGCCCGTCGTAGGCCTTCTCCAGGCCGGCCAGGCCCTGCCCATCGACATTGGTCTTGCCCACCAGCTGCGACGCGACCTCTCCGGCGGGATAGAAACGGCGGTACTCGCGCTGGCTCCTGACCCCCTCGATACCCAGGTCGAGAATGCTGCGCGCGCGGTCGGGCTCCTCGTGGCGCCTGAGGTACATGAAACGCTTGCCATCGTAGCGGCGCAGCTTCTCCTGCAGGGCCGCGGGCGCCATGTCCAGCTCGGCCGCCAGCTCGTCCAGGCGCTCGGACTGCGACAGTTCCGCGGGGTCGGCCCAGAGCGATACGACCGGCGTGCTGACCGCGAGCGGCTCGCCGCGGCGATCGGATATCACCCCGCGGTAGGCGGGAATCTCGGCGGTACGCAGTGTGCGCAGGTCGCCCTGCTTGATCAGGAAGCCGCGTCCGCGCTCCAGATCGAGAACCTGCAGCGATACAACACGCGCCAGCAGCGCCAGCGCGAGCAGGCCGAGCGCAACCAGCACGCCGTAAAAGCGCAGCCCGTCGAAATTATTGCGCGCGGCGGCTTTCACTGCGCGACTACCCGGAAGCGTTCCAGCGCCGGGGCAGACATACCGAGGTCGTCGCGGGCCACGGTCTCAACGCGGTGATGGGATGCCCAGGTGCTCTGCTCGATCAGCAGGCGACTGTAGTCCTCCTGCAGGTACCACTGGGTGGACTCCAGCACCTGTAATTGCGCATACAGCTCACGGCAGCTGTAGGTCGAATGAATAACAGCGAAAGCGGAGGCAACTGTCAGGAACAGCGCGAACAGGTTTGCCAGCGCGAGCCTGCCCCGATAGGCTCCCTGCGCCGGCCTCTCTGTCCCTTTACGCCCCCTGGCTGACACCTTTCCTTCCAGTGCCTCCACTTCAGCTGATCTTTTGCGCAACGCGCATTACCGCGCTGCGTGCCCGCACATTGCCGAGCACCTCTTCCTCGCTGGCCCGGACAGCCTTGCCCACCAGGCGCATACGGCGCTCCAGGGCACTGTCGCGGACCGGCACACCGCGGGGCAGGTCGCGACCCCGGGCCATGTCGCGCATGTAGCGCTTGACCATCCGGTCCTCCAGCGAGTGGAAACTGATCACCACCAGGCGTCCACCGACGCGCAGCAGGTCCAGCGCGACGTCCAGCAGGTCCTGCAGGTCGTCGAGTTCGCGATTCACGCGGATGCGGATCGCCTGGAACGCCCGCGTCGCGGGATGCTTGTGTTTTTCCCAGCGCGGGTTCGCCTCGCTCACCACCCGCGCCAGTTCGGCAGTCGTGCTGAGCGGCGCTGCGTCCCTGGCTGCGGTGATGGCCGCCGCGATGCGCCGTGCGAAGCGCTCTTCACCGTAGTCTTTCAGCACCGCGGCGATCTCCTGCTCGCTGGCGGCGGACAGCCACTGCGCCGCGGTTTCACCGCCGCTGGTATCCATGCGCATATCCAGCGGCCCGTCCTGCGTGAAACTGAAGCCGCGCTCCGCCTCATCCAGCTGCGGGCTGGAGACGCCCAGGTCCAGGAGGATGCCATCAACTGCGTCGATCCCCATACGACGCAGCTGATGGGGAAGCTGGGCGAAAGACCCGTGGAAAAACTCGAACCGGTCCTCACCCGCAAACTGCTTCCTGGCCGCGTCCCGCGCGGCCGGGTCCTTGTCCACCGCCAACAGGCGGCCGTCGTCGTCGAGGCGTTCCAGGATCGCGCTGCTGTGGCCGCCGCGGCCGAAGGTGCCGTCCACGTAGAAACCACTTGTCCTTGTCACCAGGGCATCGACTGCCTCCGGCAACAGCACTGTCTGGTGCATGCTTACCACCTAGTACTTCGACAACTTCAACAGTTCTTCGGGAATGTCTTCCCCGGAGTGCGAGTCCTGGACCGCCAGATCGTACTCACCCTTCCACAAATCTTCCGACCACAGCTCGAGCTTGTCTCCCAGCCCCACCAACTTCAGCTTTTTCTCCAGCCGGGCGTGCTCGCGCAGGGACTGCGGCAGCAGGATACGGCCATTGCCGTCGAGCTGGTGCTCCGAGGCGTAGCCGAGGATAAGGCGTTTGAAGCGGCGCACCGGTGGCTTGATCGAAGGCATGGCCTGGATCTCGGCGGCCAGCACCTGCCACTCGGGCAGGGGATACATCACCAGGCAGGGCGAGTAATGGTCCACGGTCACCACGAGCTGGCCCTCGCAGTGATCGTGTAATGGCTCGCGCAGGCGCGTCGGCATAGCCATACGCCCCTTTGCGTCCATGTTGATGTTATGAACTCCCTGGAACACAATCCCACCCAGCTGGTCGATATTTCCACAACTCGACCGCTATGACCCACTTTTTACTACTTTTCGACACTATGGTCTGTGCACCGGTTTGTGTCAAGCGGGCGAGGGTAAAAATCGTTTTATTATCAGTACGATAGCGCATTTTCCGGTGAATACGGGGCACGCGAAGGCGCATCTATAGCGGGGAAATTTCACAAAAAACAGCTCTATAAATTCACTTGTTGAGAGTTTACTTTAAGTTAAAGGCTATTTTTTCATTTCAGATCGCGTCGATTATTCGAATCAGGAATATCTCGAGGGGCCGGCGCTGCGCGGATTGCAGCCGGAAATGGTAGGCACAACAACATGTTGGGATCGGCAGCCCCACGGCCACTAGATATTGGTATCTGCGGGCCCGGTTGCAGCGCGCGGGACCGCGGCAGCCCCGGCTTATGGGCCGCCGGGGGCGGGGAAGGAAAAAGTGAGTCGGTCGGTAAGCCGGGTTCTGTCGAGGACGATCATTCATCTGCGACAGGCGTCACCGCCTGCCTGTAGCGACCTACCCGAATCCACTGCGGGCCACAGCATGCGGATTCCTATTTGGTCTTGCTCCGAGTGGGGTTTACCATCGCCACGCCTGTTACCAGCCGCGCGGTGCGCTCTTACCGCACCATTTCACCCTTACCTCGCCAAAAAAAGGGGTCAGACCCCCTTTTCCG
>JAWVYG010000047.1:0-9653 GCA_033722815.1 Halioglobus sp. | reverse complement strand
GTCGAGGTCCTCGTAGCTGATTGGCCGGTCACCGAGGGCCTCGCTCACCTCAGAGCGCATGGCGCGCTGCCAGGTATCGTCGATGCCGGTAAACATCAGCAGGTTGGTCATGCTGCTGGAGGTGGTGTCGTGGGCAGCGAAAAACAGGAACTTCGCCTGACGCACGATCTCCTCATCGGATATCCAGTTGCCGTCATCATCGGTGGCGCGGCACAGGTGTGACAGGACATCGCTGCCTCCACCCTCACGCCGCCGAGCAATGACGGAACGAAAATAGTCTTCGATACGTTGGTTCGCGCGCATGGCTTTCGGGAAAGCGAAGCCGGGGATGTTGCGTTCTGTGCGCACCAGGGCGAGCAGGCCTTCGTTCATCACCACGAAATCGCGCATCAAGGTGCTCGCCATGGGATCGCCAATTTCCAACCCAAAGAAAATGGTCGCCGCGACTTCCGTCAGCAAGTCTTTCATCAGGGGGAACACGGGCTCAGGCCGTTCCGTGGGCAGTCGCTGGACGTGCTTGGCGGCGATGGCATTAATCGCATCGACATAGCCACGCATGGCCTGAAATTTGAAGGCGTGCTGCATGAAGCGACGCTTGCCCCGGTGGATGCCGCCATCGGTAAACAGGAGCGCGCCCGCGTAGAACGGGCTCAGGGGATTGCTCGGCGCCAGCCGTGCGCTGACCAGTTCCTTTGAGTTCAGATAGGCGGCCTGCATATTGTCGGCGCCCGAGACGAGAATCAGGTCCGTGCCCAGAAAACAGGTCTTGGACACCGGCCCATACCGGCGGTGCATGCCTTCCGCGAAGCCAAAAAAATCGCGTATCCAGGGGCGGGTCTTGCCGAGCCAGGGCAAGCCAAAATCGCCGGGGATATGGGCGAGCGCCGCGCGGTCGGGGGCGGGCAGCCTGAGCAGGGCGTCATCTTCGGTAGCGGTCAAACTGAGCGTCATGGCGGGGGATTCTTGTCCGTGTCGAACCAAGAATTAGAACGTATTCCATTTTCTTTCGCAATACAATAGAATTTGTTCCAATAATGACAGGAGCGAGATTCAAGCATGGCGCGTACTTTCAATTTTGCCGACCTCATCGAAATTGTCTGTGACGCCCTGCCCGAGCGAAAGGCGCTGATCTGCGGGGCGCAGGAGCGAAGCTTCAGCGAGCTGGATGAGCGCGCCAGTCGTCTTGCCGGTGGTCTGGCCGCACTCGGGGTGGAGGCGGGAGATCATGTTGGTTTGTATCTCTACAACGGCGTGGAATACATCGAAGCCATGCTGGCCTGCTTCAAGCTGCGCGCAGTGCCGGTCAACGTCAATTACCGCTATGTGGGCGACGAACTGCGCTACCTGTTCAATAACGCAGACCTGGTGGCCGTTATCCATGACCCGGAGTTTAGCGCACTGCTGGACGAGGTCCGCGATGATTGCGACACGCTGAAACACTGTATCAGCCTCGATGATTCGGAACCGCACAATCACCTGGTCTATGCATCGCTGATTGAGCAAGGCGATCCTTCGCTCGCACGCCGCGAACGGAGCGACGACGACATTTTCATGCTCTACACCGGAGGGACTACCGGCATGCCCAAGGGCGTGATGTGGCCCCATCGGGCGCTATTCATGGCGGCGCTGGGCGGCCTCGGTATCGGTCATCCCGACGGACCCATCAAGACACCGGAGGAGGCCGGGGCACGGGCCGTCGACGGTCTTGCGCTTTCGGTGCTGGTGCTGGCGCCGTTGATGCACGGTGCCGCCTGGTGGAGCGCCTGTCTGGCCCTGATGCGGGGGTTCACCCTGATTCTCAACGAGCAGCGTTCACTGGACGGCGAGCACGTCTGGGAACTGGTAACCCGTCAAGGTGCCAATATCGTCTCGATTGTTGGCGATGCGATGGCGATTCCCCTTACCGAAGCCCTGGACGCGCACCCCGGGCGCTGGGATCTGTCCGGCGTGTTCCAGATTGGCTCCGGTGGTGCGGTTTTTTCACAAAACCAGCAGCAGGCGCTCAAAAAGCACTTGCCGAACGTCGCCATCCTGAACACTTTTGGTTCCAGTGAGTCAGGCAACATGGGCTTCGCCGGGGAAAAGACCGCGGACAAGCCCGATGGCCTGGGCAACCTCGAACGCAGCGAGTTCATGGACGTGCTGGTGCAGGCAGAGGACGGCGCCTGGCGCCACACCGACCCGGGCTCCGGCGAGCAGGGCATTATGGCCCGCTCAGGGAATATCCCTCTCGGTTACTACAAGGCGCCGGAAAAGACGCGGGAGACCTTTGTCTCGGTCGAAGGCAAGCGTTGGCTGCTGACCGGCGATGCAGCCTTGCTGGAAGCTGACGGCACCATCACGGTATTGGGACGGGGCAGCAACTGCATCAATACCGGGGGTGAGAAAGTTTTTCCCGAGGAAGTGGAAATCGTACTCAAACAACACCCGTCCATACGCGATGCCCTGGTCGTGGGCGCACCGGATGAGCGCTTCACCTCGCGCATCACGGCGGTGGTGAGTTGCCAGGGGGGCGAGGCCCCGGATCTGGCGGCCATACAAGACCACTGTCGCGCCCATTTGGCCGGTTACAAAGTGCCCCGCGCGCTGGTGTATGTGTCAGAAGTGCCGCGCACGCCCAGCGGCAAGCCCGATTACCCCTTGGCGCTCAAGCTCGCAACCGCTTGAATGCGCCCTCAACCCGATGCGTCTATGCTGCACGCTTAATCTCTTGGTGGAAAAAATGGCGGAATCTTCACAGGTAGTATTAATCACAGGCGGCGGCAGCGGCATGGGCCGTGAGGCCGCGCGGCGGTTTGCGTCTCGCGGTGAGACGGTGGCTTTGCTGGACGTCGACGCCGCGGGCATGCAGGAAACGGCGACGGGGTATGACAGTGTCCGCAGCTTTCCCGTGGACATCACAGACTTCGCGGCGGTGAACCGCGCGGTGCAGGAGATTGAAGAGTCTATGGGACCGATCGAGAAGCTCTACAACTGCGCCGCCATCATGCCTTTCGGGATTCTGGTGGATCAGGACAATGCCATCATTCATAAGCAAATGGCTATCAACTACGGCGGCCTGGTCAACATCACCCACGCGGTGATGCCTGGCATGTTGCAGCGTCGCCGAGGAGACTTCGTGAGTTTCGCGTCGATGGCGGGCTGGATTCCCATGCTGAAAACCGGCGCCTATACCGCGACCAAGTTCGCCGTGCGCGCGTTTACTGAAACCCTGTACCACGAGAACATCAACTCGGGCATCAGGTTTGCCTGCGTGTGTCCCCCGGCGGTGGCGACGCCTTTGCTGCAACAGGGCCGCGACAGCGATTGGCCGAAGATGCTCGACAACTCCGGTCCGCCCATAGAGCCGAGCCAGGTGATCGATGCGATCGAGGCGTGTCTCGACAAGGGCAGGTTTTTCGTCCTCCCTGCGCGTTCCGCGAAAATTGGCATCTTTATTCGCAGAATGTTCCCCGGCCTGCTTTGGAAGCAGGTGCATAAGGTAGAGGGCTTCTAGAAATCAACAAAGAGCGCTTTGTATGGGTTTCGGAAACAGAGAGTTCACCGCGATCGCTGCGGCCAAAATCGGCGTTAACATAGTGTTCAAGCATAGTCGGGGTCACAATGCATGACCGCTTTCGAGACGCGATATAACAACACCATGGAACAACTGGTGCGCCCTGGCGAACCCTTTGAACTGGTGGATTGTCCCGAGATTGGCCGCGGCAGCAAGGCGTTCCTGAACGCACCGAAGACGATGCGGGAGTTGTTCGCCCCCGCGTACAAGCACGGGCAGAAAGAGTTCTTACTCTACGAGGGCGAGCGCTGGAGTTTCGAGAGACTGCTGCATGATAGCCATGCCATCGGGCACTGGCTCCTAGACCACCAGGGCGTCGAAAAAGGATGCCGCGTTGCGATCGCGATGCGCAACTGCCCCGAATGGATGGCGGCGTACATCGCGATAACGTGTATCGGCGCTGTCGTGGTGCCGGTAAATGCCTGGGGTCAGGGCCCGGACATAGAGTTTGTACTGCAGGACTCGGGTTCGACAATCGTATTCTGCGACCAGCAGCGCTACGACCTGCTGTCTACGCGCTTCGACGAACTTGGCGTTGTACCCATTGTGGTACGCGAGAAGGAGGGCAAACCCGGGGGAGGGGCGCTCACCTACGGACAGATAGTGAGCAACACGGGGCGGACAAGTATGCCGGACGTCGATCTCGGGGAGTCTGACGAGGCGATGATCATGTACACCTCGGGAACAACGGGGTTCCCGAAGGGGGCGGTCAGCACACATCGGGCGGTGTGCCAATCCATCTACGCCACCGAGTGCCAGGGCGCCGCCATGGTCCTGTGCAATCGGGAGCGAATGGACATTCTCGATGGGGAAGGATTTCCACCCTGCCGGCTACTCTCCGTACCCCTGTTTCACGTCAGCGGTTGCCACGCGACATTCCTGGTGGCGATTCGATCCGGTACACGACTCGTAATGATGTATAAGTGGGACCTGGATACCGCATTGCGCCTGGTCGAGGCGGAGCGCGTTACCCGGCTCGGTGGCGCGCCGAAGCAGGTACTGGAATTCCTGGAATCTGCAGCCGATGCGAGGTCAGACCTGCGCAGCCTGGGTGGGTTTGGTATCGGCGGAGACGCGACACCTCCCCGGTTACGCCGCCTGATTCAGGAGGCCATGCCCCACCACATGAGCGGCACGGGGTGGGGTATGACAGAGACGAATTCCATCGGTACCAACACTATCGGGGAGCTTTTCGACGAACAGCCCGCCAGTGCAGGCATCTGCAACCCGATCGTTGAGATCAGTATTCGTGATAAAGATTTTGTAGAGGTTCCGCCTGGCGATGATGGGGAGATCTGGGTGCGCAGTGTCGCAATGACCAGGGAATACTGGAACAGGCCAGAGGCCAATGCGGAGTGCTTTCGCGATGGCTGGTTTAACAGCGGTGATCTCGGCCGGCTGGACAGGAATAACTGCCTGTATCTGTCGGGCAGGGTAAAAGATGTCATCATTCGAGGCGGCGAAAATGTTTATCCCGCTGAAATCGAAAGCACCTTCCTGCAACACGCCGATGTCCAGGAGGCCGCGGTTTTCGGCGTGGATAGCGAAGCTATGGGGGAGGAAGTTGCCGTGGTGGTCAAGCTGAAGTCCGGGTCTCCAATGAGTGAGAAAGATGTGCTCGACTACGCCCTGCAGCATCTGTCCCACTACAAGGTTCCCGGCCACGTGTTTATAGCCGATACCCCACTGCCGCGCACAGCTACCAACAAACTGATGAGGGATAGGATCAGAGCGGATTATCAAATCGCTTTGGCAGAATGATCATGATGTTCTCAAAAGAAGCCACGAAACTGGGCCTTGGTACCGCCCTGCTATTGACCCTCGCGGCCGGCGACGGCCTGGCCTGGGAGCAGCCCAGCGGCGACCAGGGCGGCCGCAAATTCTCCGCGCTGACCCAGATCAACAGGGATAATGTCGGCCAGCTTGAGCTGGCCTGGCACTACCGCACTGGCGACGAGGAAAGCCGACCCGATATGCTCAAGCAGAGCGCCGCCCAGGCGACGCCGATTCTGTTACCCGAGGAATCCGGGGGACACCTGGTTACCTGTAATAACTTCAACGATGTCATCGCCCTGGACCCGGTGACTGGCGAGGAGCGCTGGCGCCATAACGTCGAAGTAGATCCCGGGACCGAGTGGCCCTTCAAATGTCGCGGGGTGAGCTTCTGGCGGGATAGTGAGCGTCCTGCCGAACAGGCCTGTGCCTCACGTCTCTACATGGCTACCCTGGACCGGCGCATGGTCGCCCTGGATGCCCGCAGTGGCGAGCCCTGCGCAGACTTCGGTGCCGGGGGCATCGCCAAACTCTACGATGACAGCCAGGGTAAACCGCCCTTTACGTTCTCGGTCTCCCCCGCGGTGACCGTCAACGGTTTGGTCGTCGTGGGCTCGGCGGTGAATGATTTTTCCGGTGCCCACACCGACCTGGGTACGGTGGAAGCCCTGGACGCCCGCACGGGTGAACACCGCTGGCGATTTACCGCCATCCCCACTGATCCCGACAGTCCCGTGGCGGATGACTGGCCCGAAGACCCCGTCGCCAAATCCGGCGGCGCCAACGCCTGGGCGCCCCTGTCGGTAGACGAAGAGCTGGACCTCGTTTACGTACCCGTGGGTTCGGCCTCCGCGGACTACTACGGTGCCTTCCGCCCCGGGGACAACCGATACGCCAACTCCCTGGTCGCCCTGCGCGGCAGCACCGGTGAAGTGGCCTGGCATTTCCAGGTCTCCCACCACGACGTCTGGGACTACGACCTGTCCGCCCAACCCCTGCTGGTGGATGTCACGAGGGAAGGACGCAAGATTCCCGCCGTCGTACTGATGACCAAGCAGGCTATGGTATTTGTTTTTAATCGCGCCACCGGCGAGCCCCTGTTTGAGGTCGAGGAACGACCGGTTCCCCAGGACGGCCACCTGCCCGGCGAAAAGCTGTCACCAACCCAGCCCTTTCCGGTAAAACCCGAACCCCTGGTGCGCCACAGCCTCGGCCCCGAGGACATGTGGGGCCTGACATTCTGGGATGAAGGCCAGTGTCGAGAGCTGCTCGCAAATGCACAGAATGAGGGAATCTACACGCCCCTGGGCACCAAACCCACTATCATGACCCCGGCGCCGCTCGGCGGTGTCAACTGGGGTGGCGGCGCAGTCTGGCCGGACAAGAACCTGTTGCTGGTGAACGTCAACACCACCGCCATGCTGACCCAGATCCTGCCGATTGAGGAGACCCTGTCGGACGAAGAGGGACTGCAAATGGAGAACCAGCGCCTCATAGCGCCCATTATCGGTACCCCCTACGGGATGGATACGGGGCCCTTTGTTTCCCCCTGGGGACTCCCCTGCACCCCACCGCCCTGGGGTGAACTGGTGGCCGTCGATTTGAGTGAGGGGGAAATCCGCTGGAAATCCCCCCTGGGTTCGATCCATGAACTGGGGCCCGTAGCCCTGCCTTTTGAGGTCGAGTGGGGCACCCCCAACCTTGGCGGACCACTGGTCACCGCAAGCGGCCTGGTATTCATCGCCGCCACCATCGATCGGCGGATTCGCGCTTTTGATGCGGAGACTGGAGAAAAGCTCTGGAGTTTTGAATTACCCGTGGACGCCAATGCCACCCCGATGACCTATGAGCGGGATGGCCGCCAGTACGTGGTGATTGTTGCCGGGGGGCATGTCTTTCTGGAGCGGCCTCTGGGCGACCATGTGTTGGCCTTCACGCTGCCGAAGAAATAGTGGTTGGCATCCGTTGCAAGATGGAGACGACTGGAAGAACATTCGAGTCATCCGCTTAACGGTCTATGTTTGAGTAAGCGCAGTGAACAAATTGCGGTTTTCCTCCGTCAGTCAGCGCCATCTCGGCCGCGCCATACAGATGCAGGCGGAGCAGAATGGTGACACCCCATTCATCATGTTTGACCAGCTTCGCTTCACCTACCGGGAGACCAACGACCGGGTGAATGAACTGGCCGCTGGCCTGGCGCGTGAAGGTGTTGGCAGGGGCGACAGGGTCGCGTTCTTTATGGACGCCTGCCCGGAAGTCATCTTCCTGGTGCTGGCCGTCAACAAGCTGGGCGCGGTCTGGGTACCGATCAACACCGATTACAAGGGTTTCTGGCTGGCGGATACCATTCAACGTAGCCGTCCAGGCCTGCTGGTAATTGACGAGAATCACGCCCCGAAGGTCATGGCGCTTGGGGATGAACTTGGCGATATCGAGCTGGTGGTACTGGGGTCCGATGAACTCGTCCCCGAAAGTACTGCCTTTGACTCGCTCTATATCACCGGTGCGCCGGAACCCGACCTGTCGGATTTCGACTATGGCGACACCTGCGCCATATTGTGGACTTCCGGTACGACGGGTAAATCGAAAGGCGTGATGCAGAGCCACAACGTCTGGTTTAACGCCTGCGAGGATACCAACGAGAGGAATGGCACCTCCGCGGGCGATGTCATCTACAACGTCCTGCCCACCTACAATTCCGCTGCCTGGGTGACAGGTATTTTTCGCGCTCTCATCGCCGGTGTTCCGCTGGCCATGGATCCGCACTTTTCAGTCTCACACTTCTGGGAGCGTGTCAGGTTTTACAGGGCAACCGAGGTATTCACCCTGGGCTCCATGCACATACTGCTGTGGAACGCCCCCGAAAGACCCGACGATGCAGACCATACCCTCACCAAGATTACGCCCGTACCCATGCCTGCTGAGATCGCAGAACCCTTTGAAGAACGTTTCGGCGTCAAAATCATGGGCCAGGGTATGGCCCAGAGCGAGGCCATGCGGGTGATCTCGCAATACAATGACAGAAAACCGTGGCCGCCCGGCAGTTGCGGCACGGCCACCCGGTTTGTGGACATCCGATTGGTTAAAGACAATGGCGAGGACGCCGCTGTCGGTGAGCACGGGGAGTGCTGGGTAAAGCCGCGCTACCCCTTTGTTCTCTTCAATGGCTACTTCGACGACCCCGAGGCAACCCGGAATGCATTCGAGGGTGAATGGTACAAGACGGGTGACGTTCTAAGGAAAGATGCCGAGGACAACTACTACTTTGTCGACCGCAAGAAGGACTCAGTGCGTTACAAGGGCCGCAACATATCGACTTTCGAAGTTGAGCTCGCTGCCCGCAAGCACCCCGCCGTTGCAGACTGCGCCGCCTTTGGCATCCCCAGTGAAGAACTGGATTCAGAGCATGAACTGAAACTGAACTGCGTCCTACATCCCGGGCAGACACTGTCAGAGGAAGAGTTGGCGAGCTATATCAACGACACCGCGCCGTATTTTTTCGTGCCCCGCTACATAGAGTTCGTGGACTCACTACCCTATACCCCGACGAACAAGGTGCAGAAATACAAGCTCAGGGAGATCGGATTGACACCAGAGACCTGGGATGCCAGGCGGGCCGGCTTCAGGGCTGCTCGCTAACAATCGACAGCGATACTCCAGTGCCGCTTCTTCCAGGCGCCCGCTTCAAGGGATCGCCACCACTACCTGGCCGGTGACATGGTTGCCCAGGCTGTTCTTGCCGACCAGTTCTATCTCCAGGAGATTCTCGCCGTCTGCCTGCCACTTTCTGGAGACTGCGCCGTTCAGCGTCATCCGGTCGCCGGGATAATTGGGCGCGCCCAACCTGATCTTGATGGACTTCAGGAGACTCTCCGGGCCACTCCAATCAGTGACATAGCGGCCGACGAGTCCGTTGCTGGAGAGGATATTCATGAAGATGTCCTTCGATCCCAGTTCCTGCGCACGCGCCTTGTCGTGATGGACGTCCTGGTAATCTCGTGTTGCGATGGCGGAGGCAACGATGAGCCGCGCGGTCACATCGATAACCAGTCGCGGCAACGCCTGTCCGGGTTCCACCTGTTCGAAATCAATGCTATCCATTCAGGTACCCTCGGTCTTTACCGCGGGCTTATAGCGCAGCGTGCGGAACAGCATCCTGCCTACCAATTCACCCTCGCCGGCGTGGAAGGTGTAGCGCTGCGTGACAAAGAAGCCAACACCTAATCCCGTAGACTTTTCGTCGGATATGTCGGTGATCTCAACCTGGTAACTGACACGATCTCCCAGTCTCAGGTAGCGCTCGTATTCCTGTTCGCAGTTGACC
>JAWVYG010000046.1:0-9663 GCA_033722815.1 Halioglobus sp. | reverse complement strand
GACTCAACGGTATTCGAGGTCTGGGCGGCTTTCGCGTCAGCCGAGGAGACCGCGCGCATGCGCCAGGCATTCGTGGACGGTATCGCCTGGGGCGAGGCGAAAAAACAGCTGTTCGATCTGGTCGACGGCGAGCTCGCTGAGGCGCGGGACCGTTACGCGCGCCTGATGGATGACCCGGGGCACATCGAGAGCGTCCTGCAGCAGGGCGCGCAGCGCGCGCGTGAGCACAGTGCAGCGCTGCTGGCCAGGGTACGCGAGGCGGTCGGTATCAGCCCACTTCGCTGAACTGCCGGCAACCTTGCCCGGCGTGCGGCCTAGTCAGGCGCGCGGGCCAGGTCCTCCGGCAGGGTGCGCGCGGCCAGGAAGAAGTGCAGCGTAGACCAGGCCATCACACCGGGCAGCAGGTACAGCATCGCCTGGCGCAGCGAATGGACGCCGAGCGAGGGCTCGAGCTGGTCGCTGAGCATCCCAACCAGCAGTGGCCCCAGGCCGAGGCCGATGATGTTCAGTATGAAGAACAGTATGGCGCTGGACAGTGCGCGCATACGCAGCCCGACGAGGCTGTGGGTTGTCGCCAGTGTGCTGCCGAGATAGACGTTGGACAGCAGGCCGGGAATGACGGCGAACAGCAGTGCCGTGTACGCGTTGTCGGTCACATACACGAGTGCCATGAAGGGTACCATGATCACACCCGCGACCGCCGGCACCCACATGTACCAGCGCTTGTCCCTGCTTCCCATGCGGTCGGCGACCATGCCCCCGACCGTTACGCCAATGGCGCCGCACAGGCCCGATATCGCCGCCAGCCAGGTGCCCAGCTCGCCGGTGGACATCTCGTGACTGCGGATCATGAATGACGCGGTCCAACTGGCGATGCTGTAGCCGCAGAATGCATTGAGCGCCGCGCCCAGGGACATGTGCCTGAAGGAGCGCCGCGTCCACAGGGTGCGCATCACCGCGCCGAAGGGCACCGCCTCGTCCGAGGCGGTGCGGTTCTCGGCAAGGCCGCGCACCGGTTCCTGCAGGGTGAAGCGTACTACCAGCGCGAGCAGGATGCCCGGGGCGCCCACCACCATGAAGGCCACGCGCCAGCCGAAGAACTCATTGAGCCAGCCGCCGAGCAGGAAACCGAACAGGATGCCGATATTGACCCCGGTGGAATAGATACCCAGTGCGCTGGCGCGCCGCTCCGGGGGAAATATGTCCGATATCATCGAGTGCGACGGCGGGCTGCCGCCGGCTTCGCCGACACCGACGCCCACTCGCGCCAGCAGTAACTGCAGGTAGTTCTGGACGAAGCCGCTCAGGGCCGTCATCAGGCTCCACAGGGCCAATGCGCCGGCAACGATGTTGCGCCGGTTGGAGCGGTCCGCCCAGCGGGCAATGGGTATCCCGGCGGTAACGTAGAACAGCGCAAAGGCAAATCCGGCCAGCAGCCCGAGCTGGCCGTCGGTCAGCTGCAGCTCCGCTTTGATCGATTCCTGCAGTATCGCCAGCAGCTGCCGGTCGATGAAATTGAACGTGTACACAACCGTCAATATAAACAGCACATAGTAGCGGTTGCTGGAGTTGGAAAGGCCGGTTTTAGAATTATTTTTCATCAATGAGTACAAGGACTTAGAAAGTAAAATTGGGCTTGGTGTTCGTGACCTGATTCACAGATTTCCGGACTGCCAGGGGACTCTCTCCCAGCATGCGGTGCAAAGGCTTCATATTCCCGTGGTTCTGTGTCATTGTGCGCCCCAATAAAGGTTCCAGATAATTTTCCCTATTCACTCGGGGTTTCAAAAGGTGTTCCCAGCGGCATTATGTCCGCCAATCCTGCACCGGGCCCCCTGGTTGCACTGCAACCTGCACGAACACGATACGGAGGACAATCCCGCAATGAGCCGTCCGGTGCAAGACCACGAGATACTGTCCGCAGTATTCGCCAAAATGGACACTATTGCACTCACTATCGCCTCCGGTGCGCTCGGGTCCCTCGCTCTCTTTCTCGCCACGGCGATCCTGCTGCTGCAGCCGGTGCCGGAAAACTACCCCGTTGGTCCTCACCTTAGCGCGCTTGCGGACTACCTGCCAGGCTACAGCGTGACCTGGGTTGGGTCGATCGCCGGTGCACTATACGGGTTTCTGATCGGGGCGGTGGCCGGCTTTGCCGCGGCCGTCTACTGGAATCTCGCGCACTATGTCGCTCTGGGGGTCATGTTGATCAGTTCTGCTGAGCTGGCGGACTGAGGTTAACAGGCTGATGGGGAACTACGAGAATATGCAGGCAGTGAATCACAGCGAAAGCGGAATCAACCTGAAGTTGCTGCACGCCGCCATCAGGTTCAACTCCCTGATACTGGGGCTGACGGGGGGCACCCTTTTCGCCGTCATTGTCTACTTTGCCACACATGCCTCGATAGCCAGGTGGGGTGATGATTCAGGCAACTACCTCGGCCTGCTGGCAGTGTTCTTCCCCGGCTACTCGGTCACCGCCTCCGGTGCATGGATCGGCGCATTTTGGGCGTTTATTTACATGGGGACGTTCAGTTTTCTCAGTTACCGGCTGTACGGCCGGGTGCTTGGCACACGCATTTCCGAGGTGCTACTGAGCACCGCGCCCAGTGACAATCCCGTGCTGAAGCCCTCGGTGATGCGCCTGCACGGCATGAGTCTCGGCATGGCGATCGGCGCGATGGCCGCGCTGGGCCTTTTTGGTTCCACGGCGTGGCTGGTGCTGCGTGGCACCGCACAAGAGAGCGTCCATGCGGCCCTGCTGTCGAATTATATCCCCGGTTACTCGGTGAGCCTGCTGGGCGGCTTGATAGGCGCTATCCAGCTGTTCGCGTTTGTTTTCCTGGGCTGTCTGCTTCTGGCGGCTGTATACAACACGATTGTCAAACTTCGTCATCAGTAGACACGTCTCATGAATGATATGAATAAAAAAGAGCATGTGGTGATTATGGGGGCGGGTCCGGCCGGACTCGCTACCGGCCATGAACTCACCGTGAGTGGCGTCAGGGTTTCGGTCATCGAGCGCAACGATTTCGTCGGCGGGCTGTGCAATACAAACGAGGCCAACGGCTACAAGTTTGACCTGGGCGGCCACCGCTGGTTTACCAAGAACGAGGACCTCAACAACTGGTTCAGGCGCCTGATGGGCGACGAGATTGTCTGGGTAGAGCGCATCAGCCGCATCTATTACGACGGTGGCTATTACACCTATCCGATCAGTATCCTCAATGTGATCAAGAACGCCGGCATTTTCACCATCATGCACGCCGGTATCACCTACCTGCTGTCGGCGCTGCAGTACTCCATATTCAGCAAGTCCATCAACAACATGCGCGACGCCTACGTGGCCCAGTTCGGCTACAAGCTGTACGACATGTTCTTCCGTCGCTACAGCGAGAAGGTGTGGGGCCTGCCGTGCGAAAAGCTGTCCGCCGACTGGGTATCGCAGCGCAGTGCCGGACTTTCCATCTGGACGGTGATCCAGGAGTCGCTGCTGAAGACGAAGTCGGAGAATGAGAGCCTCATCGAGGAATTCATGTACCCTCGCGACGGCTATGTGCGCATACCACAGCGTATGGCCGAGGATATCACCCGCGCCGATGATGCCAACGCGATCCACCTTGAGTCCACCGTCACGCGCATCGACTACAACGGACCGAATGATTTTGACGTGACCTACACCGACACGGCAGGCCGAGAGCACACCGTCAATGCGACCTCGGTAGTGTCGACGATACCCCTGGGCGTGCTGCCGCGGATCCTGAATCCCGCGCCTGCCCAGGACGTCATCGACGCGGCCAGGAGCCTCACGTTCCGCGATCTCATCACCGTCAACGTGGTGCTGAACAAGGAGCGCGTATCTATCGATACCTGGCTTTACGTTCAGGACGAGGACATCCTGTTCGGCCGGCTGCACGAGCCGAAGAACTGGAGCAAGGCAATGGTGCCCGACCAGTCGACTACCTCGCTGGTACTCGAGTGCTTCTGCACCCGCGGTGACCATATCTGGGAAATGTCCGACGAGGAAGTTGGCAGGCGCTGTTGTGAAGACCTGGAAAAGAAGCTGGGCTTCATCGAGGCGTCCGAAGTCATCGATTTCCAGATCGTGCGAACCCTGCAGGCCTACCCCGTCTACGACCTCGAGTACGGCGGCAAGATCGAGGTGATCAACAACTATCTCGCCGGATTCGAAGGGCTGCACATCGTCGGCCGTGGCGGTACCCACCGCTACAACAATGCCGATCACTCGATCGAGATGGGCCTGCTGCTGGGCCGCAAGATCCTCGGCTACGACGTCGATTACATGGACGTCAATACCGAGCCCGAGTACCACGAGATAAAGACTGCAAAGGACCCGCAGCGCGACTTCTACAAAGTCGAAGAAGAAGCCTGACCGGTCGCGGGTTCCTTGGGCGGCGTCGAACCTGTAAGGGACTGTGCTGTGGCATCGAAGGATGCGACATCAATCCGGGGGCGCGCGTTGAACATCGGCATCGACGCCACCTGCTGGTGGAACAACCGCGGATTCGGGCGCTTCACGCGTGAGTTGCTCGCTGCACTCTTCGAGCTCGAGGCGCCGCACACCTACCATTTGTTCACCGACCAGGCGATCCCGGAGCTGCAGGCTTACGGTAATGTCACGGTACATCTGGTGCAGACCAGGCGACTTACCACCGAGGCAGCGGTAGCCCAGGACAACCGGTCACCGCTGGATATGCTGCGCATGACCAGGGCGGTTGCCAATGCGCCGCTGGATATCATGTTCTTCCCCACGGTGTATTCCTGGTACCCGGTGCCGAAGCGCTTTCCGACCATGCTTACCGTCATGGACGCAATCGCCGAGCATTATCCCAAGCTCATATTCCCGAACTGGAAAAGCCGGTTGTTCTGGACGCTGAAGGTCAAGGGCGCCGTCTGGAACAGCGACAGGATTCTCACCATTTCCAACGCCGCCAAGGATGAAATCGTCCAGTATATCGGTATCGATCCGGCTGATATCGACGTGTGCAGCGCGGCACCGAATCCGCGCTTCAGGAACGTGGCGGACAATGCGCAGATCGCCGCAGCCCGCGCGAGTGCGGGGTTGCCAGCCGACGTGCCGATCATCGTGTATGTCGGTGGTCTGGCGCCGCACAAGAACCTGCAGGGATTGCTGGCCGGATTCGAACGGGCGCTGGCGTCCGCGGCGGTGCAGAAGGTGCACCTGGCGCTGGTGGGCGACTTCGAGGGCGCCGGTTTCCACTCGAACTACGCGACACTGGCCCAGGAGGTGCAGGACAGTGACCTGCTGCGTGACCGGGTGCATTTCACCGGCTACGTTTCCGACGACGAACTGGTCGCACTGTACAGTTCCGCGATGGCGGCCGCGATGCCGTCGTTCTCCGAGGGCTTCGGACTCCCGGCAATCGAGGCGCTGGCCTGCGGCACGCCGCTGCTGTGCAGCGAGCTGGGCTCCCTGCCCGAAGTCGTGGGCGACGCCGGGCTCTACTTCGATCCCTTCGACCCGGATTCCATCGCCGCCGCCATCGTACAACTGGCGGGGGCCGATGAATTGCGCGCGCGGCTGGCGCGTAATGGCAGCGCGCGGGCCGGGGAGTTTACCTGGCAGCGCGCAGCCGGCCTGACACTGGAATACCTGGAGGCAATGCTGTCCGAATGAAGTCGTTGTCGTCAAAACGCCGCGCCTGCGAAGCGGGGGGAACCCCATGAGTCCCGTGCGTCCCGGTATCAGTGTCATCATGCCCGTCTACAACGGTACGGACTTTATCCGCCGCAGCCTGCCGCCGCTGGTGGCGATGCAGGAGCGTGGTGAGGTGGCGGAGGTGCTGGTGGTCGATGACGGTTCCACCGACGATACCATCGAGGTGGCGCGGCGACTGGGTGCCGGTGTACTGCATTCCGGCGGCAGGCTGGGGCCCGGAGGGGCCAGGAACCAGGCCGCCAGCGAAGCGGCGGGCGATGTGCTCTGGTTCGTCGACGCAGACGTCGTGGTGCACAACGACGCCGCCCGCGAGATGCTCGAAGGTTTCGACGATCCGGCCGTGGTCGCCGTGTTCGGTTCCTACGATGACCAGCCGCCGGCCGAGAATTTCTTTTCCCAGTACAAGAATCTCGTCCATCACTACTATCACCACCGCGCGAAGGAAGTCGCCCAGACCTTCTGGTCGGGGTGCGGCGCGGTGCGCAAGGATGCCTTCCTGCGGGTCGGCGGCTTCGACGTGGAGCGCTACAAGCACCCCTCGATAGAGGATATCGAGCTCGGGCACCGGCTCATTCGCAATGGCGGTGAAATCCGGCTGCGTCGCTCTGTGCAGTGCACACACCTGAAAGTGTGGCGCTTTGGCAACCTGCTGCACACGGAGATTTTTCGACGCGCTATCCCGTGGTCACGCCTCATACTCTCCGGCGCAGGGGTTCCCGATGACCTGAATACGGGCGTGGCCGAGCAGGCAAGGGCGCTGCTCGCCGGAGTCCTGCTGCTGTCACTCCTGGGCGCCGTGGCAGGTACCCTGCCCACGGGACTGGCCCTGCTGGTACTGCTGGCGGTGTATTTTGCCAACCGCGAGATAACCACCTTGTTCTACCGGCGCCGCGGTACGCTCTTTGCGCTCGGGGGCCTGTTGTTCCACCAGGTGTACTACCTCTATAGCGGCGCGTGGTTTTGCAGGGTTCTCGCAGAGCAGCTGGTGTTGCGCCTGCTCGGCAGGCGCGCCCCGTAAGCCCGAGGCGTCGTCGGCCTCAAGTTAACCGGACTCGGCGGGCGCCTTGCGCGCGCGAATCTCTTCGATGATGCCCAGGTAGCGCTCCAGGTGTCGCTCGTCAGTCCAGTTTTCCAGGTAGGCGCGGTGCCCATTGCGCCCCAGTTCAACGGCGCGATCCGGATCGCGCAGCAGCCCGTTCACCGCTGCCAGCAGCCCTGCTTCGTCCGTATACACCAGGCCGCCGTCGCTGGCCTGCACCAGTTCCGGCAGCGCACCCGCATGGTGGACGATGACCGGGGTGGACTGCGAAAAGGCTTCCAGCACGATAAGGCCGAACGGCTCGTCCCACAGCGAGGGCACGATCAGTGCCCGGGCCGCGTGGTAGTAGGACAACAGGCTGGCGTAGGGCAGGTGCCCTGTGAAGTGTATGTGCGGGCTGTCCGCCGCGAGTTCTCGCAGCCGGGCCTCAAATTGACCGCTGCCCGCGATGACCAGGTCGGCATCCCTGAAGTCGCGGAACGCCTCGATGACCTTGTGAAAGCCCTTGTTGTCCTCCAGCCGGCCGGCCATCAGGAAGAAGGGGCGCTGCCGGTCGATTGTCGAACCCCCGCCGGCGCTGGTCGCAGGCGGCAGGAAATTGGGCAGGTGGGTGAAATCCAGCGCCATGCCCATTTCGGCATGCTTGCGGATCATGAATTCGCTCGGTGCCAGCAGGGCGTCCATCTCGCGCAGCGCGTTGCGCAGCCTGCCGCCGAATCGCCACCACTGCGGTGGACGGCGAGCGCGTAGCGTGCAGCGGACGCATGCGCGATGCTCGCAGCGCTCGCGCCCGTACTTCCACAGTGTGGACAATGGGCAGACCAGCCAGTACTCGTGCGCCGTGTACAGCTTGATACCCGAGCCGTAACGCAGCACCCCGGCGCCGCCGATGAGGGAGATGTTGTGGAAATGCACCACGTCGAACTCCTGCTGCTCGAAGATGCGCCGCAGCGCCCGCGCCTTCAGACCGGGTGTGGAGAACTGGTGGGTAATGAGCGTCGATAACAGCCCGGCCCGGTGCCTGATCGAGTGCACAGTGATCGTATCCGCTGCCGGCTCGTCGGTGGCAATGGTGGCGCCACCGCTGGCGCGATAGGCGTCGATACAGTGGACGACCGTAACCTCATGTCCGCGCTGCGCCAGGGCCGTAGCCAGTCGCTGGATGAAAATACCGTCGCCGCCGAAGTTATAGGGCGGGTAGAAGGAGGTGACCATGCAAAAACGCATGCGTCCTCCAGCGTCCTCCCGGCCGACGGTTACTTCGTTCGCCCCGTTAGGTGTATGCACCTGTCTATTGTATTCCCTGCGCGGATGTCGCTCGATTATAGACGTCGCCCACGGCCAAAAACCAGCCGGTTACCGGGTCATCCGCATGATTCCCACGTATACTTGGCCGCCCAATGGAAGACCCCATGCGTCTCACTGCGCCTATGCTGTCACGAACAACACTGCGGGAATTGCTGCGGCTGTCACTGCCGATGGTGGTGTCGCAGGGCGCCTTCGCGGTCATGGTCTTTACCGACCGCATTTTCATGTCCTATCTCGATTCGGCGCACATCGCCGCGGCGCTGGGCGGCGGAGTTGCTTCGTTTTTCTGTATGTCGCTGTTCCTCGGGCTGATCACCTATGGCAACGCGCTGGTGGCGCAGTATTACGGTTCCGGCGAGTTCCGCAAATGCCCCAGGGTGACCTTCCAGGGCCTTATCATTGCGCTGGCCAGTACGCCCTTTCTGTTGGCGGGCGCCTGGTTCGGTGCCGACGCATTCGCCCTGATGGGTCACGACCCGGTACAGGTCGAGCTTGAAACCACCTATTTCCAGGTCCTCATGCTCGGCAGCGTATTCGCCCTGTGCAAGGCGGCGTTTGCTTCCTATTTTTCCGGCATAGGCCGCACCCGGGTTGTCATGGTCGCGGATGTACTGGGCACGCTGCTCAATGTGCCGCTGTCGTGGGTGCTGATATTCGGCAAGCTCGGGCTGCCCGCATTGGGAATCGCCGGGGCCGCGCTCGGCACGGTGGTAGCCACGCTGTTCTCGATAGTCGTATTCCTTTATTACTACCTGTCGCAGGAGCACCGTAACCAGTTCAGTGTGGCCGAGTCGCTGTATTTCGATCGCCCGATTATGCGGCGCTACCTGCGCCTGGGGCTGCCCTCTGGCCTGGAAAATTTCATGAATACGGCCTCGTTCAACCTGTTCCTGCTGCTGTTCCAGTCCTACGGCATCGTCGAGGGGGCAGCCATGGCGATTGTTTTCAACTGGGATATGCTGTCCTTCATTCCCATGGTAGGCCTGAATATCGGCGTGATGAGCCTGATCGGTCGATTCGTTGGCGCAGGCGACATGGACAGGGCCAACGAGGTCATAGCATCGGGCTTTCTCGTCGCGCTCGGTTATTCCGGTGCCCTTGCAGTCATCTTCCTTGTATTCCGCACATCCCTGGTCGCGGTATTCGACAACGGTGCGGACGACTTCGCGGCGATAATCGAGCTGGGAAGCCAGATGATGCTCGGCCTGGTCACGTATATGATGGCCGATGCGACCATTCTTATTTCGGGCGGAGCGCTGCGCGGAGCGGGCGATACACGCTGGATCATGGTGACCTCGATCTCGGTGCACTGGATTATGCTGCTGGTGCAGTACCTTGTCATCGTGGTGTACAAACTCCCGCCGCTGGTTTCCTGGTGGGTATTTGTCGCGATGCTCCTGGTGCTGGCGGCACTCTACCTGGGCAGATTGTTGGGCAAGAGCTGGCGCAGTCCCGAGCGACTGGCTAAAGTGATGCAGGAGTAGGGCGTTCGGGGCGCGCATTCCGGGCGCCCTTTTTATGTAGGGAGACTCCCCATGACGATGGGTAACAAGCGGGTAGCGATCACCGGCTGTACGTCCGGCATAGGACGGGCTGCCAGCCTCGAACTGGCGCG
>JAWVYG010000045.1:0-9722 GCA_033722815.1 Halioglobus sp. | reverse complement strand
GGTCAGGCCCAGCGCAGCGAGGTATCCGAGTACCTGGTTATGGGATCGCATGATACGAGAACTCCTTAACGACTGGCTGACGGCCAATGCGACGCACGTCAGGAACTTGTGAGAGCTACCTCTCATGATGGACGCGCTTCTGGATTTGCGCCAGTTACCTGTCCTGTTCGTGGGGGAGTTCACCCGCGCGATACCCGGTCAGCGCCTCCCGGCAAGTTCCTGCACGGCGATACCGCTTGCGTGCATCGCTGCCTCGGGTGGGATTCTGACCCTGGCGCCCGGGCCCCACATAGGGGGTGTCTTGCCATCCGCAATCTCAAGATTTTGTGTTTGAGTGCGCAAAGAGTCTCCGCATTTGGCAAACTCTCGGGTATACTGGCCACAACATAAAAACAGGTAGGGTCACGTGTCAGCGAACGAGTCCAATTCCGGGGCGCCGACGGGGTCGTCTGTCGGCGACAACAGCGGCGGTGGGCCGGGAGAGCCACAGCCGCAGCAAGGTGAAATGCCCTTCGCCGTGGTGATGGGGCAGGCGATCACCGAACTGCCGAAAGACCTCTATATCCCGCCGCAGGCGCTGGAAGTGTTCCTGGAGGCCTTCGAGGGGCCGCTGGACCTGCTCCTGTACCTGATCCGCCGCCAGAACCTCGATATCCTCGATATCGACGTCTCCCGCATCACCGAGCAGTACATGGAATACGTCGAGCTGATGGACGCGATGAAGTTCGAGCTGGCGGCCGAGTACCTGCTCATGGCCGCCATGCTGGCGGAGATCAAGTCGCGCATGCTGCTGCCGCGCTCGGCCGAGGTGGAAGAGGACGAGGAGGATCCGCGGGCCCAGCTGATCCGCCGGCTGCAGGAGTACGAGCGCTTCAAGAAGGCCGCCGAGGACATCCAGGAGATGCCGCGCCTGGAGCGCGACACGTGGATTGGCAGCGCCAAACCCCCCGAGATTGTGCGCGAGCGGCCGGAGCCCGAAGTGGATATGCGCGAGCTGCTGGTGGCGCTGTCGGAGGTGCT
Organism: Halioglobus sp.; assembly: GCA_033722815.1. Classification (GTDB taxonomy): domain Bacteria; phylum Pseudomonadota; class Gammaproteobacteria; order Pseudomonadales; family Halieaceae; genus Marimicrobium. The sequence goes on along the minus strand of JAWVYG010000045.1, from coordinate 8,702 downwards.
GCACCGGGCCGATATGTTCGAGAGCCACCATATCCAGCGCGAGGCGCTGTCGACGCGCGAGCGCATGAGCGAGGTGCTGGAGACGCTGGGCGGGCGCCAGTTCGTACCCTTCGTGCAATTGTTCCGCGCCGAGGAGGGCCGCCTCGGAGTGGTCGTCACCTTCCTCGCGGTCATGGAGTTGATCAAGGAGTCGCTGGTGGAGGTCGTGCAGACCGACGCCTTCGGCCCCATCCACGTCAAAGCAAGGTCGGAATAATATGGCAGAAACAGGATTGGTGCAGATACTCGAGGGTGCCCTGCTGGCCGCCGGCAAACCGCTGTCGGTGGCGCAGCTGGCGGACCTGTTCGAGGAGCAGGAGCGACCCGAGAACACCGCCATCCGCGAGGCCCTCAAGGAGATCGAGGCGCGCTGCGAGGATCGCGGCTTCGAGCTTATACAGGTTGCCAGCGGCTTCCGCTTCCAGGTGCGCCAGAACCTGAGCCCCTGGGTCGGCCGCCTGTGGCAGGAGCGCCCGCAGAAGTATTCGCGTGCACTTCTGGAGACACTCGCGTTGATCGCCTACCGCCAGCCCATCACGCGCGGCGAGATCGAGGAGATTCGCGGCGTGGCCGTCAGTTCCAACATCATCAAGACGCTGCACGAGCGCGACTGGATTCGCGTGGTGGGTCACCGCGACGTCCCCGGCCGCCCGGCGATGTACGCCACCACCCGGCAGTTTCTCGACTACTTCAACCTCAAGAGCCTCGACCAGCTGCCGGCGCTCGCGGAAATCCGCGACCTGGAGACGCTCAACGCGGAGCTGGGCTTCAGCGAGCCGGTAGGGGAGGACGGTGACGGCCCAAAGGAGGGAGCGCCTGAGCTGACGGTGGTAGGTGGTACGGAGCATGTACCGCCGGAATCAGCGCAGGCAGAGGGCGGCCTTCCGCAGCAGGGCGTATCCCTGTCCGAGGCCGCCGAGGAACTGGGCGCCCGAGCCCAGGAGCCGCCCGCGCAGGACGAGGCGGAGCCGGCACCTGAGCCCACCCGCGAGCCCGCCGCTAGCGCCGCGCTCGACGACCTCGCCGCGGCAGAGCCGGCCAAGCCCGAGTCCCAGGCCTGATCCCATGCCCCGTGGTCCGCGCGCACGTCCCCCGGCCGGGGAGGACGACAAGCCCGGCGCGGCGCCCGCAGCCGCCCCCCGCGGCGAAAAACTGCAGAAAGTCCTGGCGCGCACCGGCCTCGGCTCGCGCCGCGAGATGGAGCGCTGGATCGAGCAGGGGCGGGTCAGCGTCAATGGCCGCGTTGCCACACTCGGGGATCGCGTGGGCGGCAAGGACCGCATCGACGTCGACGGCAAGCCGCTGGGACGCGAGCCCCAGGACACCACGCGCTGCATCCTTTACCACAAACCCGTGGGCGAGGTGACCACCCGCAGCGATCCCCAGGGCAGGCGCACCGTCTTCGAGCGCCTGCCGAAGCTGCAGAGCGGTCGCTGGATTTCCATCGGCAGGCTCGACTACAACACCTCCGGCCTGCTGCTGTTCACCACCGACGGCGAACTGGCCAACGCCCTCATGCACCCGTCCGCCAACATCGAGCGCGAGTACCTGGTGCGCGTGATGGGCGACGTGCAGGAGGACATGCTGCAGCGCATGCTCGAGGGCGTGATGCTGGAGGACGGTGTCGCGCGTTTCACCGATATCCAGGACGGGGGCGGCGACGGCGATGGCATCAATCGCTGGTTCTACGTGGTCATCATGGAGGGGCGCAACCGCGAGGTGCGGCGCCTGTGGGAGTCGCAGGGCCTCACGGTATCGAGGCTCAAGCGGGTGCGTTACGGCGACGTGTTCATCCCGTCCCGCGTCAAGCAGGGCCAGTGGGTAGACCTGGATACGAAAGACGTGAAGGCGCTGTATCGCATGGCGGGCATGCAGGTAAAGAACGTCCGCCGCGGCACGGTGAAAGAGCGCGAGGCCATGGAGCGCCAGTTCGGCAAGCGCCGCGGCCGTAGTGCCCCGGGCGCCCGGCGCCGCAAAAAATAGCCCGCGCGCCGCTCAGCGTGCGTCGAAGGCTTTGCCCGTGACGCCCGCGCTGTCGTCACCCATGAGAAACAGGTAGGCGGGCATGATGTCTTCCGGCGACGGGTTGGCGGCGGGGTTCTCGCCAGGGTAGGCGGTCCTGCGCATCGCGGTGTTGGTGGCCTTCGGGTTGAGCGTGTTGACCCGTATGCGCGAGGTGTTTTCCAGTTCCTGCGCCAGCACCTGCATGAAACCCTCGTTGGCGAACTTCGACACCGCGTAGGCGCCCCAGTAGGCGCGGCCGCTGCGCCCCACCGTGGAGGAGGTCAGCACGATCGACGCCGAGGGTGCTTCGTGCAACAGCGGCAGCAGGGTCCGGGTCAGTATAAACGGTGCGTTGACGTTGACCTGCATCACGCCCAGCCAGCTCTCGTAACCCGCGTTCTGGATCGGTGTCCGCTCGCCGAGCAGCGCCGCGTTGTGCAGCAGCCCGTCGAGCCGGTCGAATTCGCCCGCCAGGCCGTCCGCCAGGTTCCTGTAGCTCTGTTCCCCGGCGCTGGCCAGGTCCATCTCGATAATGGCCGGTTTGGCGCCACCCGCCGCCTCGATGTCGTCGTACACCGCCTCCAGTTTGCCGCCGTCGCGACCCAGCAGCAGCACCGTCGCCCCGTGGCGCGCATAGGCCAGCGCCGCCGCGCGGCCGATACCGCTGCCGGCGCCGGTGACGAGGATGTTCTTGCCCACCAGCAGGTCGGCCCTTGGGCGGTAGTTGTCGGGGATGTGGTAGATGTTCATGCGTTTCCCATGTCGGTCAGCCCAGGATCAGTGCGTGCAGGTCTTCGCTGCGCTGCGCCCGCCGGTTGGCGCCCCAGGCGTCGGGGTCGTCGCCGGCCTCGATATAGCCGTACGCCGCGGCGATGGTGTACATCCCGGCACGGCGCCCCGCCTCGATGTCGCGGGCGTGATCGCCGATGTAGATCGCCTCGACCGGTGCGCACTGTAACTCGCGGCAATTCAGGTACAGGCTCTCCGGATGGGGTTTGCGCTCGCGCACGTCTTCCGGGCAGACGACGCTGCCCGGTGCGGGATCGATACCCAGCGACGCCAGCAGCGGTTCGGTGAAGGGGCGCGGCTTGTTGGTGCAGATGCCCCAGGCGATGCCGCGCTGCGCCAGCTCGCGCAGCAGCGCCTCGATGCCGGGGTAGGGCGCGGCGGCCGTGCCCAGCTCCCGGGTGTACAGCTCCAACAGGCGCAGGCGGTGCCGCTCGAAGTCGGGGTCGTCTTCGCCGATGGCCAGGCCCAGGCGCACCAGCGCGCGCGCCCCGTTGGATACCGAGGCGCGGATCAGGTCGGCATCCATGGGCGGCAGGTCGTTCTCCGCGCGCTGCGCCTGCACGGCGGGGATGAATTCGTCCGCGGTGTCGACCAGGGTCCCGTCCAGGTCGAAGATGACGGCCCTGAGCGTCGTCGGGAACGGGTGCTGCGGTCCGGAGGTCATTGCGGTTTTACCGCGCGCGCGAGGTAGTTCACCGAGGCGTCGGAGGGGTTGAGGCGGTACTGCCGCGTGAGGGGGTTGTAGGTCATGCCGGTCACATCTTGCAGCAGCAGGCCGGCGTCCCTGATCCATGCCCCGAGCTCGGAGGGCTTGATGAACTTGTCGTAGTCGTGGGTGCCCGCCGGCAGCAGGTTCAGCACCCTCTCTGCGCCGATGATGGCGAAGGCGTAGGACTTCGGGTTGCGGTTGATGGTGGAGAAGTACAGTGCGCCGCCGGGGCGCGCCAGGCTGGCGCAGGCCGCGATGACCTGTGCCGGGTCCGGCACGTGTTCGAGCATCTCCAGGCAGCAGACGATATCGTATTGCCCGGCCTCGCTCTGCGCCAGTTGCTCCGCCGTGGAGCGGCGATAATCCACCTCGGCGCCGGACTCCACGAGATGCAGCTTCGCCACCGCCAGCGGCGCCTCGCCCATGTCGATGCCGGTGACCGTGGCGCCGCGCCTTGCCATGGCTTCCGCCAGGATGCCGCCGCCGCAGCCCACGTCCACCAGTCGCCTGCCCGCCACCGGCGAGTGTTCGTCGATGTAGTTGGCGCGCAGCGGGTTGATGTCGTGCAGCGGCTTGAACTCGCTGTTGCGGTCCCACCAGCGCGCAGCGAGTTCCTCGAACTTGGCTATCTCCGCAGGGTCCACATTGAGTTCGCCGCTCATGCCTTGCTCCTCGCGATGCGCTCGCGCCATGCTTCCGCGCGCGTCGTCAGGTCGTGCAGGTCTATACGCTGCAGCTGCCGCTCGCGCAGCAGCAGCTCGCCGCCGACCCAGCTGTGGCTGACCTGGCTGCCGTTGCACGCGTACACCAGTTGCGACAGTGGATTGTACAGCGGCTGCGTCTCGGGACCGCGCAGGTCGACGGCGATGAGGTCGGCCAGCTTGCCGGGCTCTACGCTGCCGAGCTGGTCTTCCATACCCAGCGCCCTGGCGCCGTTGATGGTCGCCATAGCGAGCGCTTGCGATGCGGCCAGCGCGGTAGCGTCCATGCTGGAGAGCTTGGCCAGCAGCGCCGCGCTCTGCATCTCGCCAAACAGGTTGAGGTCGTTGTTGCTCGCCGCCGAGTCCGTGCCCAGCGCGACATTGACGCCGGCGGCCTGCAACCTGTCCAGCGGACAGGTGCCGGAGGCCAGCTTCATGTTCGACTGCGGGCAGTGTATGACCTGGGCGCCCGTTGCCGCGAGCAGCGCGATATCCTGGTCACCGAGATCGGTCATGTGCACGCACTGGGTGCGCGGGCCGATCAGCCCCATGGCGTTGAGGGAATCCAGCGGCCGCGCGCCGTGTTCCTCCACTGCCAGCAGCACCTCGCCGCTGGTCTCGTGCAGGTGGATGTGGACCGCCGTGTCCAGTTCCGCGGCGAGGGTGGCGACCCGCGCGAGCTTGTCGTAGGACAGCGCGTAGGGCGAGTGCGGCCCGAACACGACCGTGACCAGCTCGCTGTGCTTGAGATCGTCGCGCAGCGCCAGGCCCTTGCTGATGTACTCGTCGGCGTTCTGTCCCCAGGCGCTGGCGAAGTCGAATATCGGGAAGGTGATCTGGCAGCGCATGCCGAGGCGCGCGGCGGTGGCGGCGCACACGTTGGGAAAGAAGTACATGTCGCTGAAGGTGGTAGTGCCCGAGCGGAGCATCTCCGCGATGGCCAGTTCGGTGCCGTCGGCGACAAACTCCTCGCCCACGTGGGCGCCCTCGGCGGGCCAGATGTGGTTCTCCAGCCAGGGCATCAGCGGCTCGTCGTCGGCGTAGCCGCGCAGCAGGCTCATGCCGGCGTGCCCGTGGCAGTTTATCAGCCCGGGCAGCAGCGCCTGGCCGGGCAGCTCGAACACCTGTGCGGCAGCGATGCCCTCCGCCTCGTCCCGCGGCAGCAGCGCGCGGATACGGCCACCGCTCACGGCGACGCTGTAGTTCTCAAGGATGACACCGTGGGGCAGCACGGGTACCACCCATTGCGGGTGAATCAGTGTATCTGCGCTATCGGGGCTCGTGGCCATCGGGCGGCTGTTTTCCTCGCCGTATCCAGGGGTTTCAGTGCGCTTTTTCCCGCCGTCGGGCGTGCGCTGCGCGGACAATTGCGCCGTTAGCGCGGCAGTATAACCGCAAACGCCCCGGGACGGCTCCCGAGGGGGTTAAATTCTGCAAAAACGTGGCGATATACGGGCATCTTCACGTATAATCGGCGGTTTATTTCGGGGCGTTTGCGCCGTCCGGACAAGGCCTGGAGCGGGTGCTCGATGCCCCCGGTGCAACGCGCGCCAATGCGCGCAATGACGCGCTATTGCAAAGCGCAGGCAGACCGCTGCAAACCACCACTGACCGCAAGTTACACGACCGAGATCACAACAATACAGGTACCGGCACGGGGCATAAGCGACGCAGTCCGCGGGTCCCGATGGTAGTCAAGGAAACCGTTCCAGATGGGTGAAATAGCCAGGGAAATCCTTCCCGTCAATATCGAAGACGAGATGAAGCAGTCCTACCTGGATTACGCCATGAGCGTGATCGTGGGCAGGGCCCTGCCGGATGTGCGCGACGGCCTGAAGCCCGTGCACCGCCGCGTGCTGTACGCGATGAACGAGCTCAACAACGACTGGAACAAGCCCTACAAGAAGTCTGCCCGCGTGGTGGGCGATGTTATCGGTAAGTACCACCCCCACGGTGACTCCGCCGTGTACGAGACCATCGTGCGCATGGCGCAGCCTTTCTCGCTGCGCTACATGCTGGTGGACGGCCAGGGCAACTTCGGTTCCATCGACGGCGACAATGCCGCGGCCATGCGTTACACCGAAATACGCATGCAGAAGATCGCCCACTCGCTGCTGTCCGATCTCGACAAGGAGACGGTCGATTTCGTCGACAACTACGACGGCACCGAGCGGATACCGGAAGTGCTGCCGACCCGGGTGCCCAACCTGCTGGTCAACGGCTCCAGCGGTATCGCGGTGGGCATGGCGACCAACATACCGCCGCACAACCTGCGCGAGGTGATCAACGGCTGCCTGGCGCTGATCGCCAACCCGGAGCTCACCGTGGACGAGTTGCTCGAATTCATCCCCGGCCCCGATTTTCCCACCGGCGCCATCATCAATGGTCGCGCCGGTCTCGTGCAGGCCTACCGCACCGGCCGCGGCCGTATCTACGTGCGCGCACGCGCCGAGGTGGTGACCGACGAGAAGAAGGGCAAGGACACGATCATCGTCCACGAGATTCCCTACCAGCTGAACAAGTCGCGCCTGATCGAGCGCATCGCCGAGCTGGTGAAGGAGAAGAAGATCGAGGGCATTACCGAGTTGCGCGACGAATCCGACAAGGACGGCCTGCGCGTGGTGATCGAGCTGCGCCGCGGCGAACTGGGCGATGTCGTGCTGAACAACCTGTATGCGCAGACCCAGCTGCAGTCGGTGTTCGGCATCAACATGGTGGCGCTGGTCGACGGCCAGCCGAAGATTCTCAACCTGAAGGAAATCCTGCAGGCCTTCATCCGCCACCGCCGCGAGGTCGTGACCCGCCGCACGGTGTACCTCTTGCGCAAGGCCCGCGAGCGCGGGCATATCCTCGAGGGTCTCGCCATCGCGCTAGCCAATATCGATCCGGTCATCGAGCTCATCAAGGAATCGCCGAGCCCGACCGAGGCGCGCGAGAAGCTGATCAACCGCAGCTGGTCACCGGGTGACGTCTCCGGGATGCTCGAACGCGCCGGCGCCGATGCCTGTCGCCCGGACGACCTGGAGCCCGACTACGGCCTGCGCGACGGCCAGTACCACCTGTCGCCGGCCCAGGCCCAGGCGATACTGGATTTGCGCCTGCACCGCCTGACCGGCCTTGAGCACGAGAAGCTGCTCAACGAGTACGAGGAGAAGCTGCGCGAGATCGCCGGTTACCTCGAAATCCTCTCCGACCCGGAGCGCCTCAAGGCGGTGATCCGCGAGGAGCTGGAAGACGTCGCCAACGAGTACGGCGACGAGCGGCGCACCGAGATCATCTCCAGCCAGCACGATCTCACCGCCGAGGACCTCATCACCGAGGAGGACCGGGTGGTCACCATTTCCCACGGCGGCTACGCCAAGACCCAGCCGCTGAAGGACTACCAGGCGCAGCGGCGCGGCGGCATGGGCAAGTCGGCGACCGCCGTGAAGGACGAGGATTTCGTCGAGCACCTGCTCATCGCAAGCACCCACGACACGATTTTGTGCTTCTCCAACTTGGGCAAGGTGTACTGGCTGAAGGTCTACCAGATCCCGGTTGCCGGGCGCAATTCCCGCGGCCGGCCCATGGTGAACCTGCTGCCGCTGGAAGAGGGCGAGCGTGTGACGTCCATCCTGCCGGTGCAGGAGTACACCGAGGGACACTATATCTTCATGGCCACCGCCACCGGCACGGTGAAGAAGACCGCGCTGACCGACTTCTCGCGCCAGCGCAGTGTCGGCCTGCGCGCGCTGGAGCTGGAGGAGGGCGACGTGCTCGTGGGCACGGCCATCACCACCGGCGACAGCGACGTCATGCTGCTGTCCAGCGAGGGCAAGGCGGTGCGCTTCCGCGAGAGCGATGTGCGCGCCATGGGCCGTACCGCGCGCGGTGTGCGCGGCATCAAGCTGGCCGCCGGGCACAGGATGATCTCGCTCATCATCCCGCAGGAGAGCGGCAAGGTGCTCACGGTGTCCGAGAATGGCTACGGCAAGCGCACCGAGGTCACGGACTTTCCCACCAAGGGCCGCGGCACCATGGGCGTGATCGCCATGCAGTGCTCCGAGCGCAATGGCCGCATGGTGGGCGCCGTGCAGGTGTTCCCCGGGGATGAGCTGATGCTCATTTCCAACCAGGGAACGCTGGTGCGCACGCGCGCCGACGAGGTGTCGGTGCAGGGACGCAATACGCAGGGTGTACGCGTCATCCGCACCAAGGTCGGTGAAAGCCTGGTGGGGCTGGAGCGTATCGATGAGCCCGAGGGCGATCTCGCCGGCATGGAAGCCGGTGAAGAGGCCTCCCCGACCGACGAGTAGGCCCGCCGCGCACGCCGCGCGGGGCCGGCGGCCCCGCGTCATCCCGATAGTACCCGGTCGCCCCGTCGGTCGCGCGGTGGCCCAGGAAAAAAAGGACTGAGTTGTATGACCCGTTGTTACAATTTTTGCGCCGGACCCGCGGCGTTACCGGAGCCGGTACTGCAG
>JAWVYG010000044.1:0-9976 GCA_033722815.1 Halioglobus sp. | reverse complement strand
CTGCGCCAGGCGCCCGATGTCATCCTGATTGGTGAGGTGCGTACGGCCGAGACCATGCAGCAGGCGCTGACTTTTGCCGAGACCGGCCACCTGTGCCTGTGCACGCTGCACGCCAACAACGCCAACCAGGCGCTGGACCGCATCCAGAGTTTCTTCCCCGCGGACATGCATCGCCAGGTGTGGATGGACCTGTCGCTGAACCTGAAGTCCATGGTTGCCCAGCAGCTGATCCCGCGCAAGGACGGCGATGGGCGCGTGCCGGTAGTGGAGGTCCTGCTGAACTCACCGCTGATCGCCGACTACATTCGCAAGGGCGAGGTGCACCTGATCAAGGATCTGATGGCCAAGTCTACCGAGCTGGGCATGCAGACCCTCGACCAGGCGCTGGTCAAGGCGTACAAGGAGGAGCAGATCAGCAAGGAAGACGCCATCCGCTTCGCCGACTCCGCCAACGACGTGCGCCTGCAGATCAAGATGCACGAGCGCAGCCATGGTCACGCGGGCGACGACACGCTCGGCCTGGCCGTCGACGACGAAGAGGACCAGGGCAGCTTCCTGGGCCGTTAGTCGGCAGCAGCCGCCCGCTGTTCCAGCCAGGTGCGCAGGATGAGCTGCGCGGCCAGGCTGTCTACGGGGCGGCGCTTGAAATCGCCCCGGTGGCCCGCCTCGCGTTGCTCCCGCTTCGCCTCGTAGCTGCTCAGGCGCTCATCCACCATCACCACTTCCAGCCCGAACCGGCCGTGCAAGCGCCGGGCGAACTTGCGCGCACGCTCGGCGCTGTCGCCCGCGCTGCCGTCCATGTTCAGCGGGTCGCCCACCAGTAACAGGTCGGGCTGCCACTCGCCGAGCAGCGCTTCGACCTCGCCCCACGCGGGCACCCCGTCCCGGGCGCGCAGTACAGGCAGGGCGTCGCTGGTCCCCAGCAGCGTGTTGCCGGTGGCAACGCCGATCTGGCTCAGGCCGAAGTCGAATGCCATGACCGTCATGGCAGCGGTATTACTCACAGGGAGGCAGGGAGAGCTCAGGCGTGGCCGGCCTGCCCGGAGATCAGGTTCATATCCACCCCCAGGGAAGCCGCCGCGGTACTCAGGCGCTGTTCGCAGGGCGTGGCGAAGATGATGTCGCTGTTGCCCGGCAGGGTGAGCCAGCTGTTCTCGGCCAGTTCCTGCTCCAGCTGGCCAGGGGCCCAGCCGGCGTAACCCAGCGCAATCAGGTGGTCTGCCGGGCCGTCTCCACCCGCGATGGCGCGCAGGATATCGCGCGAGGTGGTCAGCGTGATTTCACCGGTGACCTTCAGGCTCGCTTCCCAGGAGCGCTCGCAGCCGCGGTGCAGTACGAAGCCGTGGTCCATCTGGACGGGCCCGCCGGCCAGCACCGGTTCGTCGGAAAAGTCGCTGCGGGTGCTGATCTGCAGGTGCTCGAAAATCTCCTTCACCGTCAGGTCCAGCGCCTGGTTGATGATGATGCCCATGGCGCCGCTCTCGCCGTGCTCGCAGATGTAGGTGATGCTGTGGGAGAAGATCCCCGTGGACAAACCGGGCATGGCCAGCAGGAAGTGATCCCGCAGGCTGTCGCTGCTGCGGGCAGTATTGACGGAACATCTTCCGCTCATGTCTGCGCGAGTCTCTCGGTTGATGACGGTGGCCTGTAACGGCCGGCTTTTACATTGTTCCGACGGCGCTGCCGGAGCCCTGGTTTGAGCTTAGCTGGTTTTGCCGGAATTGCCATTTGCGCACGATTTCGAGCTTGTCGGTCGTCGCTTTCAGCTCGGCGGGGAAGGGCGGATACGGCGCGGCCATGCGCACGATCTTGATCGCGGCCTCGTCCAGCACCGCGTAGCCGGAGGAGGACAGTACGCGCACGTCTTCCAGCGTCCCGTCCGAACGCACCACCACCAGCAGTCGCAGGTCGCCGTAGATGCCGTAGCGCACGGACGCTTCCGGGTAGTACTTGTTGCCGACTGCCTCCAGGCGGCGGCGCCATTCCAGCAGGTAGGCCGCGTCGGCGGACTGCCTGGCCGAGGCGGCGGTGAGGCGTCTGACCCTGGGTCTCTGGGAGTAGTCGCGGGTCTGCTGGTCCAGCTCGGCCTGCAGGCTGGCCAGCTCCCTGTTCAGGCGATCGACCTCCGGGCTGATGCCGTCGAGGTCCACCGTCTGCCGATCCTTCTCGGCGATGTCGGTATTGACGATGCGCCGGCCGATGGCGTCAGTGGTCACCGCGTCCTGGTAGTTGGCGCTGCGCTCCTCGGAACGGCGCTGTGCGGTGAGCTGCTCGACCGGGGCGGAAACGGGCAGGTTGTCGGTGCTGCTGATATCGGTGAACTCGTCCATCTGGCCGCTGCCGAGCTGGTTGGCGGCGGCGAGGTTGGGCGCGTCGTCCGGCTCGCGCTCGGCGGGCCGTGTGGCGAGGGTGACCTCGATCTGCGGCGCCTTGTACCCGCCGCGGGCGACGTCGAAGGAGACGCTGAAAATGACACCGGCGTGCAACGCCAGCGCCGCCAACAGCGCGCTGCGAAAGCGTATCTGGTTGTCGTGCCCCGCCCCCAGGTAGTACATATAGTTACAAGCTTGGCTATCTGCTGCCGATGACCCCTGCAATACAATCCATGAGATCCCCGGCAATGTCCAGATCAAAAGCTGCGTCAATTTCCCGAATGCAGGTGGGGCTGGTGACGTTGACCTCGGTCAGGTAGTCGCCGATCACGTCCAGGCCAGCGAACAGCAGGCCCTTTTCTTTGAGGGTCGGGCCCACCTGGGCGGTGATCCACTGGTCGCGCTCGCTCAGCGGCTGGGCGCGACCCTGTCCGCCTGCAGCCAGGTTGCCGCGGGATTCGCCGGCCAGGGGTACCCGTGCGAGGCAGTAGGGCACGGGCTCGCCGTCGATCATCAGGATGCGCTTGTCGCCGTCGCGAATCTGCGGCAGGTACTCCTGGGCCATGATGCTGCCGCCGCCGTGGTTGGTGAGGGTCTCCAGGATCACGCTGACGTTGGGGTCGTCCTCGCGCGCGCGGAACACGGCGGATCCGCCCATGCCATCCAGGGGCTTGAAAATCACGTCGCCGTACTCGCGGTGGAAGGCGCGCAGGCGCTCGATGTCGGCGCTGACCAGCACCGGCGGGCAGCACTGGGGAAAGCGTGTGGCGAAGACCTTTTCGTTGCAGTCCCGCAGGCTCTGGCAGCGATTGACGATCAGCGTGCCCTCCTGCTCCGCCGCCTCGAGTATGTAGGTGCTGTAGATGTACTCGTTGTCGAAGGGCGGGTCCTTGCGCATGAGAATGACCTCGAGGTCTGTCAGCGGCGCCTCCTCAGCCGGCCCCAGCTGAAACCAGCTGTCCGGGTCCCTGAAGACGGTCAGCGGACGCATCCGCGCGCAGCCCCGGCCCTGGTCCAGGTACAGGTCGCCCTGCTCCATGTAGTACAGGTGCCAGTCGCGCGCCTGCGCCGCCCACAGCATGGCCAGGGTGGTGTCCTTCTTGTAGTGGATGTCGGCGATCGGGTCCATGACCACGCCCAGCTTGACACTCATCAGCGTTTCTCGCGCCAGCCAAAGAGGGTGCTAACTTACGCAATGGCCGGGGCCGGGGCAAGTTTATGCCCTTGTCCCATATTTGCTCGCCGCGGCCGGAATTGGCGTAGAATAGGCGTCCGTTGCGAATCTCGTCCCCGCGAAAGAGTGATCTGAGCATGGCTGGTATCTATTTCTTCCTGGCAATCATCAGCGGCCTGTGCACCTGGTCTGCCATCGTGCAGGCGCGGCGCCTGTACTGGCTGATGCCGCTGTATTTCCTTACGGCCTGGCTGGCCGGCGAGCTGGCGCTGATACACGTGATCTGGCAGGTCGGCCTGACCGCCGCGCTGGCCTCGGTAGGCCTGCTGGCGGATCCCATGGCCCAGGTGGGCCTGGCGATCTTTGCGCTGTCCTGGCTCGGCCTGATCTACCTGCACTGCCAGGCCATGGATTCACCGATCCCACTGCGCGCCGCACTGCGCGAGGGCCTGGGTGAGGCCTACCGCACCCAGTTGCCGCGGGACCGGCAGCGCCTGCTGCGCGACCACATCGAGGCAAGCGAATGGATACGCCCGTTCCACTTCGAACGGCCGGGCGTGCGCGTACACAAGCACCTGTCCTACGCCGCCGCCGGCAAGCGCAACCTGCTGGATGTGTACCAGCCGGACGTGCCGCGCGAGGGCGGCTACCCGGTGCTGCTGCAGGTGCACGGCGGCGCCTGGATGATCGGGGAGAAGGAACAGCAGGCCAAGCCGCTGATGTACCACATGGCGCAGCGCGGCTGGATCTGCGTGGCCATCAATTACCGCCTGAGCCCCCAGTCCACCTTCCCGGATCACATTATCGATGTGAAGAAGGCGATCGCGTGGATCAAGGAGAACATCGCCGAGTACGGCGGCGACCCGGCATTCATCGCCATCACCGGCGGCTCCGCCGGCGGGCACCTCAGTTCACTGGCGGCGCTGACGCCGAACCGCGAGGAGTGGCAGCCGGGATTCGAGGAGGTGGATACCACGCTGCAGGCCGCCGTGCCGTTCTACGGGGTGTACGACTTCCTCGATGGCAACAGTGTCCGCGCCGACATGCCGATGGAGGACTTCCTCGCCCACCGCGTGCTGAAGTGCAAGCCGGAAGACAACCACGACCTGTGGCACAACGCCTCGCCACAGAGCCACGTGAGTGCCGATGCGCCGCCGATGTTCGTCATACAGGGGCACCACGATTCCCTGGTCTGGGTGGAGGAGGCGCGGGAGTTCGTCACCGCGCTGCGCGCGACGTCGAAGCAGGCCGTGGTCTACGCCGAGCTGCCGGGGGCGCAGCACGCCTTCGAGATCTTCCACTCGGTGCGCACCGACCATACGGTCAACGCGGTGGCCGATTTCCTCGAGTGGAGCCACGCGAAGTGGCGCAAGAAGAACAAGTAGCGATTCAACTGAAATCCAGCAGCGCCTTCGCACTGGCGCTCAAGCCGATGACGAGCAGCGCCGCTACCGCGACGGTGCGATAGAGTCGGCCGCTGTAGCGGTCAAACAGCCGCCGGCCGACGTAGTCCCCCGCCACCATCGCCGGGAAGGCGACCAGGAAGCGTGAGCCTGAAGCGGCGTTTATCATCCCCGCGGCGCCGTAGCTGGCCAGGGCTACCAGCGCCGACAGCGTGAAGAACCCCAGCAACAGCGCCCGGGCCCGGGCGGGTTCGCGCTGTGTCGCCAGCGCGTAGATGATGACCGGCGGACCGGGAATCGCCAGGGCGCCGTTGAGCAGGCCAGAACCCAGACCGGTCGCCAGCGTGGTGGCCGCGCCCGCCGCCTGTGCCCGCGGCCGGTAACCGTTGAGCACGAGGCTCGCCGCGGTCACCGCGAGGCCGATCCCCAGCAGGAACACCTGCGGTGAAATACTCAGCAGCAGCTTCACCCCGAGCAGCGTGCCCAGCACGGCGCCGGCTGCCAGCCGCGACAGCACCGCCAGCGGTATATCCCGCGCAAAGGTCGGGGCGGTGAGCAGGCCGATGCCCAGCGCCAGCGCTGCGCTGAGTACCACCGCGTCGGCGGGCGCGAACATCAGCGCGAAGAACGGCATGGCTGCCAGGGCAAAACCGAAGCCGGTGAATGCGCGCAGGACAGCAGCGAGCAGGATCACCGCCCACAGCGCCAGCACGCCCTGTACACCCAGTTCGCCGGGGAAAGCCACGCCTTCAGCTACCCATGTCGCCCCAGCGCGCCTGCAGGATGGCGATGGCGCCCAGCGGCGCCGTCTCGGTGCGCAGCACCCTGGGCCCAAGCTGCAGCGACTGGAAACCGAGGGCCGTGGCGCGTTCGATCTCCTGGTCCGCCAGGCCGCCCTCGGGGCCGATCAGCAGCGCGGCGCTGCGCGCCGCGTCCGGCAGCGCGCGGTTGCCTGCCCGGTGATCCAACAGCAGAGCGCAGTCGACGTCCAGTTGCTGCGCCCAGGTGTCCAGCGCAGAGGGCGCGTTGATATCGGGCAGGCGATTGCGCCCGCACTGTTCACAGGCGCTGATGGCGACCTGGCGCCAGTGGCGCAGCTTCCTCTGCGATCGGTCGCCGGAGAGTTTCACCTCCGAGCGCAGCGTCGTCAGCGGGGTAATCGACCGGGCGCCAAGTTCCGTTGCCTTTTGCACCACCCAGTCCATGCGCTCGCCGCGGGACAGGCCGATGCCAAGGTGAATGGCCAGTGGCGATTCGAGCTCCACTGCGTTGTGCCTGTCCAGCTCAATTGTGACGGACTTCTTCGAACAGTCCACGATGTGCGCGCCGTACTCGCCGCCGGCGCCGTTGAACACCACCAGCACATCACCGGGGCCCATGCGCAGGGCACGGGACAGGTGCTGGCTGGGACCGGGTTCCAGCTGCACCCTGGCATGGTCTGCCAGGGGCTGGTCGGTGTGGATGCGTGGGACGCGCATAGGGGCCGCTCAGGGAAATATCGGCCCTATTCTACTGCCTTTCTACAGGCCCAGGCTGTTGTAAATCTCCCGTACGGGCTCCACCTGGTTCATGCTGTAGAAGTGTATGCCGGGGCAGCCGTTTTCCAGCAGTGTCTGGCACAGCTGTGTCACCACCTCGATGCCGAACTTCTGCATGTCGGCCTCGTCGTCGCGCAGCGAGTCCATGCGCCGGCAGATCCAGCGCGGGATCTCGGCCCCGGTATTGCCGGCGAAGCGCAGGATGTTGTCGAAGTTGTTCAGCGGCATGATGCCCGCGTAGATCGGCTGCTCGATGCCCGCCGCCGCGCACTGGTCGAGGAAGTAGAAGTACGACTCGACGTTGTAGAAAAACTGCGTGATTCCGCTGTTGGCGCCGGCGTCGAACTTGCCCTTGAGGAACTGTACGTCCGCCGCATAGCTCGGCGCTTCCGGGTGGATCTCGGGGTAGGCAGCCACCTCGATATGGAAGTGGTCGCCGTGGCGTTCCCGCACAAAGGCCACAAGCTCGTTGGCGTATACCAGGTGATTGCGACCCATGCCGGAGGGGCGGTCGCCCCGCAGGGCGACGAGGCGGTGCACGCCGCGCTCGCGGTAGGTGTCCAGCAGCGCGCCCACGGCGTTCTCGTCGTCGCCGCCGAAGCTGAGGTGGGGGGCGACGTCGATGCCCTTGTCGCGCAGCGCGGTGACCACGCCCAGAGTCGAGTCCCGGGTGCTGCCGCCCGCGCCGTAGGTCACGGAAAAGAACTCCGGCCCCAGTTCGCCCAGCGCCGGCGCCACCTCATTCAGCAACTTGTCCGTGCCCGTCGGGGTTTTCGGCGGGAAGAACTCGAAGCTGATTCGCGGTTTCTGCTTGGCCATGTGCTGGGCGTTCCTAGTACTTGTAGCTGTCCGGCTTGAAGGGGCCGTCGACGTTCACGTTGATGTAGTCGGCCTGTTCCTTCGTCAGCTTCGTCAGCGTCGCGCCGAAACCACCGATCATGTGCGCGGCGACCTCCTCGTCGAGTTTCTTCGGCAGCACTTCTACGCTCAGCGCGGCCTGCTTCATCTCGGGTTCGAGGTTGGCGAACTTGCGCTCGTACAGGTAGATCTGCGCCAGCACCTGGTTGGAGAAAGAACCGTCCATGATGCGCGAGGGGTGCCCCGTGGCGTTGCCGAGGTTCACCAGGCGGCCCTCGGACAGCAGGATGAGGTGGTCGTTAGTGGCGCGGTCGCGGTACACCTTGTGCACCTGCGGCTTCACCTCTTCCCACTCCCAGTTGCTGCGCATGTAAGCGGTGTCGATCTCGTTGTCGAAGTGGCCGATGTTGCACACCACCGCGCCGCTCTTGAGCGCCTTGAGCATGTTGGCATCGCAGACGTTGTAGTTGCCGGTCGTCGTTACCACCAGGTCCGTGGTGCCCAGCAGGTCGCGGTCGACACAGTTCTCGCTGCCGTCGTTGACGCCGTCGATAAACGGCGAGACCACCTCGAAACCGTCCATGCAGGCCTGCATGGCGCAGATGGGGTCTATCTCAGAGATTTTTACGATCATGCCTTCCTGGCGCAGTGACTGGGCCGAACCCTTGCCCACGTCGCCGTAGCCGATCACCAGCGCCTTCTTGCCCGACATCAGGTGGTCGGTGCCGCGCTTGATGGCGTCGTTGAGGCTGTGGCGACAACCGTACTTGTTGTCGTTCTTGGACTTGGTTACCGAGTCGTTCACGTTCACCGCGGGCACTTTCAGCGTGCCCTGCTCCAGCATCTCCTGCAGGCGGTGCACGCCCGTAGTGGTCTCCTCGGTGATGCCGTGGATATTGTCCAGCATCTGCGGGTACTTCTCGTGCAGCATGGCAGTCAGGTCGCCGCCGTCGTCGAGGATCATGTTGGCATCCCAGGGCTGGCCGTCCTTGAGGATAGTCTGCTCGATACACCAGTCGTATTCCTCCTCGGTCTCGCCTTTCCACGCGAACACCGGCACGCCGGCGGCGGCGATGGCGGCAGCCGCGTGGTCCTGCGTGGAGAAGATGTTGCACGATGACCAGCGCACTTCGGCACCGAGCGCGATCAGCGTCTCGATCAGCACGCCGGTCTGGATGGTCATGTGGATGCAGCCGAGGATCTTCGCGCCTTCCAGCGGCTTGCTGTCGTCGTAGCGCGCGCGCATCGCCATCAGCGCGGGCATTTCCGTCTCGGCGATTTCCAGTTCGCGGCGACCCCATTCGGCCAGTGAAATATCCGCGACCTTGTAGTCTTGTTGCTCGTTGATCTTTTCTGCAGTGCTCATTGCGTTTGCCTCTGGAGGTAAATTCGTTGTCAGTTCGTTAAAGGTCCGTGGGGAGCTGCCCGCGGGAGATGATTGATACGGCGCTCCCGGATGTGTCGATCACAGCGCCGCTTTCAGTGCGTCCGCCTTGTCGGTTTTTTCCCAGCTGAAATCCGCGTCCTCGCGGCCGAAGTGGCCGTAGGCGGCGGTCTTCTGGTAGATGGGCCGCTTCAGGTCGAGCATCTCGATCAGTCCCTTGGGACGCAGGTCGAAATGCTCGCGCACCAGCTCCGCGATGCGCTCGTCCGTCAGCTTGCCGGTGCCGAAGGTGTCGATGGAGATGGATGTCGGTTCCGCCACGCCAATCGCGTACGACACCTGGATTTCGCAGCGCTCGGCCAGACCCGCGGCGACGATGTTTTTGGCCACGTAGCGGCACGCATAAGCCGCCGAACGGTCAACCTTTGACGGATCCTTGCCGGAGAAGGCGCCGCCGCCGTGGCGCGCCATGCCGCCGTAGGTGTCGACGATAATCTTGCGCCCGGTCAGCCCGCAGTCCCCGACGGGGCCGCCGATGATGAACTGGCCGGTCGGGTTGATGTGGTACTTGGTGTCCGCGTGCAGCCACTCGTTGGGCAGCACCTCCTTGATCACCAGGTCCATGATTGCCTCGTGGATGTCCGCCTGGCTGATGTCCGGATCGTGTTGGGTCGACAGCACGACGGCATCGATGGCCACGGGCTTGCCGGCCTCGTAGCGCAGCGTCACCTGGCTCTTGGCATCGGGGCGCAGCCAGGGCAGGGTGCCGTGCTTGCGCAGTTCCGCCTGCTTTTCGACCAGGCGGTGGGAGTAGTAGATGGGTGCAGGCATGAGTACGTCGGTTTCGCTGGTGGCGTAGCCGAACATCAGGCCCTGGTCGCCGGCGCCCTGTTCCAGGTGCGCGCCCTCGCCCTCGGTGACGCCCATGGAGATGTCGGTGGACTGCTTGCCGATGGCGTTCAGCACCGCGCAGTTGTGGCCGTCGAAGCCGACGTCGGAGTTGTCGTAGCCGATGCCGTTGATGGTGTCGCGGATCGTCTGCTCGAGATCCATGTGGGCAGACGTGGTGACCTCGCCGGCTACCACCGCCATGCCGGTCTTGACCATGGTCTCCACGGCCACCCGCGCGTTGGGATCGTCCTTCAGCAGGTAGTCGAGGATGGCGTCGGATATCTGGTCCGCCATCTTGTCGGGGTGCCCCTCGGACACGGACTCCGAGGTGAAAATCGCATACTCACTCATAGTGT
>JAWVYG010000043.1:0-10015 GCA_033722815.1 Halioglobus sp. | reverse complement strand
TACGCTGGCGGGTCGCCGGGAGAAGGTGGCCGCGCTGGTGGCAGAGAAGGCGGCCATCCGTGCCGAACTCGATGCCGCCCTGGACAACAGTGACAGTCCCATGCACCCGGCCCACGTGCCGGTCGCGGTGCGCGAGGCACTGGGGCACGAGGGCATGGTCGCCATCGACGGGGGCAATACCGCGGTGTGGTGTGCGCACTACTACCGCAACGCACAACCCGATGCGATCCACTCCACCTTCAAGTTCGGTATGCTCGGCGCCGGTGTCGGCCAGGCGCTGGGCCTGAAGGCGGCGCACCCGGGGCGACCGGTGGCCTGCATCACCGGCGATGGCGCAATGGGAATGCACCTGCAGGAAATCGAGACGGCGGTGCGCGAGAAACTGCCCATCCTGTGCGTGGTGCTGTGCGACCGGCAGTGGGGCATGGTGAAGCTGACCCAGCAATTCGGCATCGACGCGTTGCGCGGCCAGATGGGCATCGAGTCCCAGGGCACCATCAATACCGATTTCGAGGAGATTTGCTTCGATGAGGTCGCCGTCGCCATGGGTGCGTTCGGCGCGCGGGTCTCCGATCCCGCGCAGTTACCGGGCGCGCTACAGCAGGCGCTCGAGTCGGGGCGCGCCGCGGTCATTCACGTGGATGTGGACCCGACTGCGCACCTGTTCGCACCGAACCTGATGGAGTTCAAGGAGATGCACGGGGAGCCCGTAGGCTGATCCCGCGGCGCGCCTGTGGATCTCGCCCTCGACGCCATCGCGCTGGACTTTGAGCCCGGCAGGCTGCTGGCGCTCAACGTTATCCTCGCGATCCTGATGTTCGGCGTGGCGCTGGACCTCAGGGTGGATGACTTTCGCGCGGTGCTGCGCGCGCCGAAGGGGCCGCTGGTCGGCATTGCCGGTCAGCTGCTGCTGTTGCCCCCCGCCACCTTTGTGCTGGTGCAGATCATCGATCCCATTCCCAGCGTCAAACTGGGCATGATGCTGGTCGCGGCCTGCCCCGGCGGCAACGTGTCCAACTTCCTGGTGTGGATGGCGCGGGGCAACACCGCGCTGTCCGTCAGCATGACCGCCGTGACCAGTTCCGCCGCGGTCATCACCACGCCCTTCAACCTGGCCTTCTGGGCCTCCATGGACCCGGATACGCGGGCACTGTTGTCCGACGTGGCCGTGGACGCCGGCGACATGTTCACCACAATTTTTATGCTGCTGGCGCTGCCGCTGGCGGCGGGTATGTTGTTTCGCGCCCGTTACCCCGAGTTCAGCGCCCGTATACAGCGCCCGCTGCGCATGACGGATGGGGCAATTTTTCTCAGCTTTATCGTGGTGGCCTTCTACAACAACCGCGAGTACCTCACGCTGGCCATACTGCCGGTGCTCGCCATCGTGGTGGTACACAATGCCATGGCGCTCGGCGTCGGCTACAGCCTGGCGCGGCTGCTGCGGCTGCCCACCCGGGACCGGCGCGCCATCACGCTGGAGGTGGGCGTGCAGAACAGCGGCCTCGGACTCGCGCTGATTTTCAACTTCTTCGCCAGTCTGGGCGGCACGGCGATCGTCGCTGCCTGGTGGGGGTCCTGGCACCTGGTGGGCGGCTTCGCGCTGGCGCTTATCTGGTCCAGGGTGCGACTGGACCCGGACGTGGCGCTGCAGCGACACGAGGTGCGTGAATAATGGCGCGACATGTCCTGGTCACGGGCGCCGCGGGCTACATTGGCAGCCTGGTCGTCGCCGCGCTTGCGCGGGTGGACACGATCGGGAAGGTAGTGGCCTACGACGTCAGGGCAGCGCAGGTAGGCGACGCGGCCTCCGCCGTTGCGGTGCTCACCGGGGACATTACGGCAGACGACCTGGCGGCCATCCTGCGCGAACACGACATCGACACGGTAGTGCACCTGGCCAGTATTCTCAGGCCGCCCGTCGGCGCGCCCGCGGACCTGGCGTGGCGGGTGGATGTGCTGGGCACGCGGCGCCTGCTGCAGGCCTGCGTGGAAACGGGCGTGGCGCACCTGGTGGTGACGACCAGTGGCGCCTCTTACGGCTACCACGCGGACAATCCCATGTGGCTGACGGAGGAGGCGCCGCCCCGGGGTCACCCGGCCTTCGACTACAGCCGCAACAAACAGCAGGTGGAGGAGCTGCTCGCGGAATACCGGCAGCAGCATCCGCAGCTCACCCAGCTGGTGCTGCGCCCGGGCACCGTCATCGGCAGGGGAACGCAAAGCCCGGTCACCGCGATCTTCGAGGGGCCCGTGGTCCCGGGCGTGCGCGGCAGCGCCGCGCCCTTCGTCTTCATCTGGGACCGGGACCTGGTGAACGTCCTGTTGACCGGTGTGCTGGAGCGGCGCCAGGGCATCTACAACCTCGCCGGCGACGGTGCGCTGACCGCGCGGGAGATCGCACGCCGCCTGGGCAAGCCCTACCTGGCGCTGCCGGCGCCCCTGCTCGGCAACGTGCTGCGCCTGCTGAAAGCCTGTCGGCTCACGAGCAACGGCCCGGAGACACTGGACTTCCTGCGCTATCGCCCGGTGCTGGACAATCGCCGGCTCAAACAGGACTTCGGCTACCGCCCCGTCTCGTCCGCCGCCGCGTTCGAGGTCTGGCGCCGGGAGCTGGACGAACCTGCCGACCGCGCCGCGCCCGGCGATGCCGACGAGCGGCAGGTGGTCGTGATCAGCGGCGGCGGTGGTGGCATAGGTCGCGCACTGGCACGACGCTGGGCGGTGGAGGGAGCGCGCATCGCGCTGCTGGATCTCGATCGCGCCGCGCTGGACGCTGCCGCGGCCGAACTGCGTGACGCCGGCGCGGAAGCGCTAGCCGTGGCGACGGATGTCACCGACTTCGCCAGCTGCCAGGCGGCGATGGCGACAGTTCTCGATGCCTTCGGGCGCATCGACGTGCTGGTCAATCACGCGGGTGCGGTCCATCGCAGCGCTTTTGTCGACACGCAGGTCGATGTCTACCGCAGGGTGATGGATGTCAATTTCCTCGGCAGCCTGCACTGCGCCAAGGCGGCGCTGCCCGCCCTGCAACGGAGCGGGGGGAAGATCGTGGTCATCAGCAGCATTGCCGGCATCGCGCCGCTGTACGGCCGTACCGGCTACGCGGCCAGCAAGCACGCGCTGCACGGCCTGTTTGAGTCGGCGCGCGCCGAGCTCACGGATGAGGGCGTTTCGGTCCTGATGGTGTGCCCGAGCTTTACGCGCAGTCCTTTCGAGCAGCACGCCATGGGCGCCGACGGCAAGCCGGCGGGTACCCGCCGCTCCATGACCGGCAGGCTGGCGGAACCCGGGGAGGTGGCGGACGCGGTGGTGACGGCCGCGAATGCGGACAGGGAACTGCTCGTGTTGAGTGTCCAGGGCAAGCTCGCCTATTACCTGTCGCGGCTGGCGCCGCGATTCTATCGGCGCGCGATGGTGCGGCGGCTGAAGTCAGGCGACGGCGTGCACTAGGCAGTGCCGACGAGATTGACGTGCCCGGGGCACGGCTGTCGTCCAGTGATATTTGCGCGCTAGCGGTAGCGGGCAGAGGTAATGAACTCGCCGAAGGACTCGCACCACACGATGGCGGTGTCGTAGCTGGCCAGGTCCACGGCTGCCGGCACGGGTACCACGAAGTTATCGAAGGTCTGCACAGGCCCGATCTCGACCATCTGCGACTTCAGGGCCTCGAAATCCGATTCCGTCTCCACGAACTGTGGCGACAGGTACAGGCGGTAGTCGGGCCCGGGAGCAAGTTTGCCTTTGAAGGTGATCGTCCCCGGTTCCAGGTAAACGGTCCCCTCGCCCCAGTGCAGGAAATCGCTGTCGGCCAGGTCGCGGCGGAACTCGCCGCTGTAGGTGGCGCGCTGCTGCAGGCTGGCGACGTCGCGCACCTCTGGCGCCGGTGGCGCCATGAGTATCGGCAGGGTGTAAATGCCGGCGAAGAAGCCCAGCCCGGCGACGGCGACATGGGAACAGACGAGTAACAGCGGTTTTGCCATGGCTTGCCCGGCGCGGGGGTGCGCCCCTCCCTAGGCTGAAAGACGGATTTCTTCCACCGATTCCGCTAGCGCGGTCTCCAGCGGGGTATAGGTCATGCCCAGCTCCGTCTCGGAGCGGCCGGCGTCGAACAGCAATGACCCGGCCGCCGTGGTTTTCAGCACGTCCAGCGGCAGCACCGGCCTGCGCCGGGTGAATCGTGACACTGTCTCCATGCCCCTGGCGACCGGCATCAACCATTTCTCCGGAATGTTCCAGTCGGGGATGGCGATGCCGGAGAGGCGGCCGATGATATTGAAGTACTCGCGGGTCGTGGCGCGCTGGTTGCCGACCAGGTACTTGCGACCGACGCTGTCTTTTTTCAGCAGGGCCCTGACGATGGCCTCGGCCGCATCGCGCACGTAGACGTAGGTGTAGGTGGTGTCGGCGCCCACCAGCGCCGGCAGTTTGCCCTCGACGGCGCGGCGCACCTCCATGGTGGCCTTGTCGTCGCCGGCGCCGATCACGGCGGCCAGGTAGACGGCGGTCAGCGGCAGGCCGCGTTCCCAGTGCAGGCGCCAGCCCGCCTTGTCGCCGAGATACTTGCTGCGCGCGTAATCGCTGGGGTGGTCGCCGGGGGCGGTGTCTTCATTGAACGGGATGCGCTCCGGGACGCCCCAGGTGAGCGGCGTGCTGACCTGTACGACTTTCTCGACGGCCGCATCTGCACAGGCCTCGAACACGTGTAGCGCGCCCAGTTCGTTGATGTCGTAGAAACGCTCGCGGTCCGCGCTCCAGAACTCGCGGTAACCGGCGACATTGACCACGCCCCACGCGCCCTCGAAGGCGGCGGGCAGGGTATCCGGTTGCGTAATGTCAGCCTCCACGAGGGTGACCCGCTTGCCCATGCGCTGCAGAGCGGCGGCGCGCCCCTTGCTGCGCACGATGCAGCGCACCTCGATACCCGACTCCTCGAGCAGCCTCTGCACCACGTGCCGGCCGACGAAGCCGGTGGCGCCGGTGACCGCCACGATGCGTTTGCGTTTTGCCATAGTGTCCCGATTCCGTACACGTTGCGATAATGCTGGTACGTCGCGGTGGCGCGTGTGGATCAGGCTGGCGACCGGGGGCGTGCCACTGGTTGCCCTCGGGGTAGCTTTTGCTAACCTTGTTGGACCAATATCGACAGGGAAGATCGCCAAAGAGCCGCGAACAACCTGGTGTAGTCGGGCGCGGTAAACCGAGCCCAGTGGGAGATGGATCCTGGCAGCGATGTTGTTGCGAGAGGAGGTCTTATTCGTATCTGAGGAGATTGCCAGTCCATGAGTGCCCCCTACCGTGTAATTCAATGGGCCACCGGCTCGGTTGGCCGGGAAGCGCTGCGCGCTATCCTGATCCATCCCCGGCTCGAGCTGGCCGGTGTCCTGGTGTACTCCGCTGACAAGCGCGGTCGCGACGCCGGTGAGCTCTGCGGCGCGCCCCACGTGGGGATCGCGGCAACCGACGACGTCGAGGCGATCCTGGCGTGCGATGCCGACTGCGTGATGTACGCGCCGAGGCATGCCGATGTCGACGAGGTGTGCGCCATCCTGCGCTCCGGCAAGAACGTCGCCGCCACGCCCTTTCTCTTCCACCGGAAATCGAGCTATAGCGATGATCGCGACAAGGTCGAGGCCGCCTGTCTCGAGGGTAACAGCTCCCTCCACGGGACCGGGATACACCCGGGATTCCTCGGTATGGTGCTGCCGGTCGCGCTCTCGGGTATGTCGCGCACGATCGACCACGTCCGCCTCGAGGAGCGCGCCGACTGGTCCTTCTACGACAGCCCGCGCATCACCTTCGACAACATGCGCTTCGGGTCCGCGCCGGAGCACGCGACACTCGAAGCCAATCCGTTTGCGCGTTTCACTGCCGATATCTTCGGCCAGCAGGTGTGGATGCTGTCGGAGACGCTCGGGGCCGACGTCGAGGAGGTGCGCACCGATCACGAGCTCGCCACGGCGCCCGAGTCCCGGGACCTGCGGGCCGGGCGGCTGGAAGCGGGGACCGTGTCGGGCCAGCGTTTCTGCTGGACGGGCCTCCGTGGCGGCGAGAGCCTCATCGAGATCGAGGTGCTCTGGACGGTCGGGGGCTTCTACCCCGACAGCTGGCCAAAGCCGCGCGACGGCTGGACGATCTCGATCGAAGGGGATCCATCCTTCCGCACGCACTTCCTGACCCTCGCCAGTCTCGGTCGACGCGATGTGACCCTCGATGACCACGTCCAGGCCGCGGGCAGCACCACGACCGCCATGCAGCCTGTCAATTCGATCCCCGCCCTGTGCGAGGCGGAGCCCGGCTGGCGCACGAGTGTCGAGTTGGGTCTGGTAGGCGCAGGTATCGGCTTCCGGCACCCGTCGGTGTGGCGACCGCTGGATTGAGAGCGGGACGAGAGTAGTCGTTGACGTGGCGTCGTTGATGTACCGCAGTTACGTTACCAAAGTGGGTGTCCCGCGGGCCGCTACAGGGGGCCGCGCATCGCTTGTCCGCCGGCTGGTCTGTCGCGTGCCCTGATACGTATTATTGGTCATGCCCGAACAAAACGCCTTGCGCTCACCAGGCGCCGCCGACGACGCCCGCGCCGCCATCCCCGACGCGCTGTTCCACCGCTGCACGCGCACCTGGTTTTGCGAATCCTTCGCCGGCCCGACGCGCGTGCAGCTCGAGAGCTGGCCCGCGCTGCAGCGCGGTGACAGTGCGCTGCTCCTGGCGCCCAAGGGGTCCGGCAAGACGCTGGCGGCATTCCTCGCATCGATCGACCGACTGATGTTCGGTGGGGCGGAGGAGGGGGCAGCGACCGACGCCGGGGTCAAGGTACTGTACATCTCGCCGCTGAAAGCGCTCGGTGTCGACGTCGACCGCAACCTGCGCGCCCCGCTCGCGGGTATCTCCGCCGTCGCCGCCCGCGAGGGCGTGGTACATCGCGACGTGCAGGTCGGCATTCGCTCCGGCGACACCGAGTCGCGGGAGAGGGCGCGCATGCTGCGCCACCCGCCCGACGTGCTGATTACCACACCGGAGTCGCTCTACCTGATGCTGACGTCGAAAGCCCGCGATATCCTCGATGGCGTGCAGACCGTGATCGTCGACGAGATTCACACCATGGTCTCCACCAAGCGCGGTGCACACCTGTTTCTGTCCCTGGAGCGCCTCGAGCGCCTCGTAAGAGGCGGCGACCCGTCCGGCGGGTCCATACAGCGCATCGGCCTGTCGGCGACACAGCGGCCACTCGAGGAGGCGGCGCGCCTGCTGGGCGGCTGCGAGCTCGACCCCCTTCAGTCGCGGCCGAGGGAACGGCCGGTCACCATCGTCGATGCCTCGGAGAAACGCGCGTTTGAGCTGTCGATCTGCATGCCCCTGGGTGACCAGGTGGACAAGGCCGTGGACGAGTTCAACGTGGTGGGCAATGCCGCGACGTCCCCGGTGCCCGCTTCGATATGGCCGGCGATCTATCCGCGGCTTGTCGCGTTGATTCGTGAGCATCGCTCCACGATGGTGTTCGTCAACAGCCGGCGCCTCGCGGAGCGTCTTGCGGCCGCGGTCAACGACACCGCCGAGGAGGACCTCGCGCGTGCCCATCACGGCTCCATGTCCAGGGACACCCGGGGCGAGGTGGAGGATCTCCTGAAGCGCGGCGAGCTGCGCGCGCTCGTGGCAACCTCCTCCATGGAGCTGGGTATCGACATGGGCGCTGTCGATCTCGGGGTCCAGGTGGAGGCGCCGCCGTCGATCGCCTCGGGTGTGCAGCGCATTGGCCGCGCGGGGCACAGCGTCGGGGAGACCTCGAGGGGCATTGTTTTCCCCAAGTACCGGGGTGACCTGCTGACAGCGGCGGCGGCCTCGCGGGAGATGCTCGCCGGCCATGTCGAGGCATCGGCCTATCCGCGCAACCCGCTGGATGTGCTGGCGCAGCACATCGTCGCGATGGTGGCGATGGAGGCGTGGGATGTCGAAGAGCTGTACCTTGCGGTGCGCCAGGCGGCGCCCTTTGCAGACCTGCCGCGCGCTTCCTTCGAAGAGGTTCTCAACCTGCTGTCGGGCCGCTATCCCAGCGACGACTTTGCCGGTCTCAAGGCACGCATCACCTGGGATCGCATCAACCAGGTCCTCACGCCGCGTCGCGGAGCCCAGCGCACGGCCATCCTCAACGCGGGAACCATCCCCGATCGCGGTCTCTACGGTGTCTTCCTCGTTGGCGGGGACAATACCAGGAGTCGTGTCGGTGAACTGGACGAGGAGATGGTCTTCGAGCTGCAGGCCGGTGAAGTATTCCGCCTGGGCGCCTCGATGTGGCGGGCGCTGGAGATATCGAAGGACCAGGTGCTGGTGGAACCGGCGCCCGGACAGCAGGGCAAGATGCCGTTCTGGCGCGGCGATGGAGTCGGTCGCCCGCTCGAACTCGGCCGCGCCATCGGCGCGCTGACCCGTACATTGTCGCGCACCAACCGGAAACAGGCCCTCGCACTGCTGACCGGGGAACATGCTCTGGAACCGAAGGCGGCGGAGATTCTCTACGACTACGTGCAGGACCAGTTTGCGGAGGCCGGAGAGGTACCCTCGGACGAGCAGGTTATCGTAGAGAGCTTTATCGACGAGGTCGGCGACTGGCGAGTCGTGGTGCAGTCCCCCTTCGGCGCGCGCGTGCACGCACCCTGGGCGATGACGACGGCCGCGCACCTGCGCGAGCGCTGTGGCGAAATCGATGTGGTATGGAGCGACGACGGCATGGTCTTCCGCCTGCCCGAATCGGACGCCGCCCCGGAGGCGGACTGGTTCATACCCGACCCCGAAACGCTCGAGGAGGATGTGATTCGGGCGCTTGCGGACACCTCGATGTTCGCCGCGAGGTTTCGCGAGAACGCGGCGCGGGCGCTGTTGCTGCCGCGGCGCTTTCCGGGCCAGCGCACGCCGCTGTGGCTGCAGCGGCGCAAGTCCGCCGACCTCATGAACGCGGCCTCGCGCTATCCGAAGTTCCCGATGATTCTCGAAACGTACCGGGAATGCATGAGCGATGTGTTCGATCTCGCCGGCCTGATGCAACTGCTGGAGGATATTCGCAGCCGCAAGGTGCGCATCCACTCCCGGCTCAGCGATGGGCCTTCACCTTTCGCCCAGACGGTGCTGTTCGATTTCACCGCGAGCTTCATTTACGACGCCGACGCCCCCCTGGCAGAACGCCGCGCCCAGGTCCTGTCGCTGGATCACGCCCAGCTCAAGGAACTGCTGGGCAGCGCCGATTACCGGGATCTGCTCGATCCCGAGGCAATCGCCGCCATTGCGCTGCGCTGCCGTCGGCTCGACCAGCCATCGCTCAAGGATGCGGACGATGTTCACGATGCACTCCTGGCCCTTGGCGACCTGAGCCTGCAGGAGTTGGCGGACAGGACGGTAGAGGCGCCCGCACGGCCGCTGCCGGAGTTGGTGGCCAGCCTGGTCGCGCAGCGCCGCATCGTGGAGGTGCGCGTGGCGGGCGAGCCGCGCCTGATCGCCGTAGAGGATGCGTCCCGCTACCGCGATGCGTTGGGCACCGTGCTGCCCGTCGGTCTGCCCGCGGCACTGCTGGAGCCCTGCGAGGCGCCGCTAGCCGATCTCGTGTCGCGTTTTGTCCGTACCCACGGGCCCTTCGTGCCCCGGGACATCGCCACACGCCTGGGGATTGGAGACGATGTGGTGCGCCGGGTACTCAATGAGCTAGCGGCCGCGGGGCGCGTGCTCGAGGGCGGGTTCACGCCCGGTGGCACTGCCCGGGAATGGGTCGACCATGAAGTTCTCAAGCTGATCAAGCGGCGTTCGCTAGCGGGCTGGCGACAGCAGATCGAGGCCGTTGACCAGTGCCGGTTCGCCGCCTTCGTGGCGGATTGGCAGGGCGTGACGAAACCGCGGCGGGGTATCGAAGGACTGTATGAGGCGGTCGAGCAGTTGCAGGGTGTGCCGCTGCCGGCATCGGCGCTCGAGAGAGAAATCCTCCCTGCACGCGTCGAGGACTACCGCGAGGGCAGGGAGGATTTCTCTCTCGAGC
>JAWVYG010000042.1:0-10041 GCA_033722815.1 Halioglobus sp. | reverse complement strand
TGCGCTCGAGACGGGGAATAACACCGCCATGGATTTCGAAACGATACTGTTTGAAACTGAGGGCCACATCGCGACGATAACGCTCAATCGTCCCGAGCGACTCAACGCTTTCAACGTCAAGATGACCCGTGAATTGAAGCGCGCCTGGGATACGGTAAAAGGCGACACGGAAATTCGCTGCGCCATAGTGACCGCCGCCGGAGACCGCGCCTTCTGCACAGGTGTCGATGTTACCGGCTATATAGAGGACGGCGATTTCGAAGCGGCGCGGGAACCCAAATCCACCCCGGACTTTCTCACCATGTCGGCGATCCAGAACAAGTGCTGGAAGCCGGTGATTACCGCCGTGAACGGCATGGTGGTCGGGGGAGGGCTGCATTTCCTCGGTGGCAGCGATATCAACATTTGTTCCGAGAGCGCTACCTTCTTCGACACCCATGTGGCGGTGGGGAAGGTCTCCGGGCTCGAGACGGTCGAGTTGCTGGGCAGGATCCCGTTCGAAGCGGTGGCGAAACTTGCCCTGCTGGGTGGGTCCGAGCGCATGTCGGCCCGGGAGGCGCGGGAGGTCGGCCTCGTCAGCGAGGTCGTGCCGGCGGACGAATTGATGCCGCGCGCGCGGCAGCTGGCGGGCTACATCGCGTCCCATTCTCCGGCGGCCGTGATGCGAACCAAGCGGGCGATGTGGGAATCCCTGGACCTGGGCCTGGAGGAGGGCCTCGCCAATGCCTGGGAGATAATCCGGGTACACAACGTGCACCCCGACAACGAGGAGGGGCCCCGTGCGAAGTACGAAAAACGGCCGCCGAACTGGGAACCCTTTGAGCATCCCTAGGCCGCCGTTTATTTCGGGCGGGTAAGGCTGATTCCAGACGGAATGCGCGCCGCCGTCGGCTCAGCGAGGTGCCTCCAGTTCCTCCCTGTTGTCGACTTCGCGCAGGACCGCGGGGTCATCCAGGTCTAGCCTGACCACGACGATGTTGAAGCGCTGCAGCAGGTTCCTGGCGCATTGGCCGTCTCGCTGTTCCTCAAGAATGCGCGCAAGAAAATGGCGACGCGCGAAGGCATCATCGCTGCCGGGTCTGCACCACACGGTGGTGTCCTCCCGCAGCCGGCGATAGAGGTGGAAGGGGTTCTGCGAGGTCGCGGGACCGAGGAGGTCGCCGGCCGACACGTTGACGGTCATAGCGTTTCGCCTCGGCTCGGCCTTCAGGCGAGTCCGGGGATCAACACGTCCATGATCCGCTCGGTGTTCGCCGCAATCGTGAGCGCCGGGTTGGCCGCCGCGGCGCTGCCGGGCAGCAGGCTGCCGTCCACCACGAACAGGTTGCGGTAGCCGTACAGCTGGCCCAGCGTATCGCAGGCGTCGTCCATCGGTGCACCGCCCAGCGGGTGCCAGATGGAGCCGCTGATGAATGGCACCTCGAAACCGCCGTTCTGGGCCACCAGGCGCTGGAAGCTCGCGACCCGCGCCTGCTCCGAAGGCGTGCCCGTGTCCGCTGCCCAGTCGATGAGCAAACCGTCGCTGGCCGGGTCGTAGCGCAGGCGGCCGAGATCGTCCGGTACCGACATGGCCAGCTGCAGCTGCACGCCGAACGCGACCGGCGAGTGCATGAAGGTCACCGGGTAGGATGCGTCGGTCCGATCCACCGCGGCGACGCAGGCGGGACCTCCCTGCGGCCCGGGCTGCAGGCCCGGGTGTGACTGCGCAAGCAGCTGGTCGCCGTTGGTGCCCCAGCCCGCCCCTACGCGATCGTTGCCGCCGCGCAGTTCGCCGGCATCCTGGCTTTTGAGCAGCAGCCTGGAGGTGTTCATGGAGCCCGCCGCCAGGAACAGGTAATCCGCCTCGAGCTCGTAGCGTTGCAGCAGTTCGCCCTGTTCGGTGATATTGCGGCACACAACCGCGTATCCGCCGCCCGGGCGCTCGCGGATGATCTCTACCTCGGTCAGGCTGCGCACCTCCACCACGCCTGTGGCGACGGCGTTCTTCAGGTAGTTCTTATCGGTCGACAGCTTGGCGTCGCTGTTGCAGCCGAAGGCGTACTCGCTGACGCTCGCCGCCGCGGGAATCTCCCCGGCGATCTCCTGCCGAATGATGTCCCAGTCGAAGGAGGTGTTGGGGCGCAGCTGCTCGAAGCCGAGTGCGCCGGCGTCCTCCAGGAATTGGCGGTGCGCCTGGTAGGTCGCGCTGGCCAGTACGTCATCCGGGATGGGGCTCGCGCCGATCTCGCGGATCACGCGCGGGTAGTAGACGGCGTCCATCTCGTCGTAGCTGAGGTAGGGGAACACCGACTCGAAGACGTCGCGCTGCGGCTGGATGAGTACGCCGCCGTAGACCAGTGAGCCACCACCCACACAGGCGCCGCACACCGCGGTGACATTGTCGCCTGCGATGTTTTCCAGCAGCCCGGCATAGCCGCGCTGCCCTGCAGCCGCGTTCGCGGCGGTGGGAATGGTCCAGCTCGAGCGCTCGTCGAAGTTGGTGGTGGTCGGGAAGGTATCCGGCCCTGTCACCGTCCACTGCCGGCCCCGTTCCAGCACGACGGTGGGAATGCCGGCGAGGCCCAGGCGCAGCGCGGCGACCGAGCCGGCGAAGCCCGAACCGATGACGATAGCCGTGCGTTCGAGCTTGTCGTCGCCGTCGCTGCAGCCCATGGGGAGCGCGGTGGCGGCGGCGAACAGGGAGGTTCTGCGTAGAAAACTGCGGCGGTTGATCGATGGCATAATGTCAGACTCGTTTCGATGGCGTTGTTTTGGTCAGTACGAAGCGGGGATGATTCTACAGGTCAGTCCGCCGCCCTTGCCCGCTCAATATCGGCCTCCAGGAAGCGGCTGCAGAACAGCAGCAGCAGGCTGCCGACTCCGCCGATCCCCAGGCAGCATAACAGTGCGTAGCGGATCGACTCGGCGCCATAGCCCTGGGCGAAAAAATCGCTCAGCGCACCCACCAGCAGCGGACCCGCGCCCGCGCCCACGATGTTGGCGCAGAACAGCATGAGCGCGGAGGCTGTCGCGCGCATATCGAGCCTGGCGAGATTCTGGTTGGCGCTGAACATCGCGGGTACATAGACATTCAGCATGAGGAAGAAGCCGAGGAAGCACCAGCGCGCGACGCCAACGTCATCCGTGGTCAGGAACACCACGCCCAGCGGGATGCCGGCGATCGTGAACAGGGCGGGCACGCTCACCGACCGCGATACCCTGGTCGACCCGGCCCTGTCCACGACCCATCCGCCGAGCAGCGACCCGGCGCAGCCGCCCACGCCGACGACCACGCCCATGAGCGTGCCCGCCGAAACCGAATCCATCGCGTGTACGCGTATCAGGAACTCGAAGGCCCACATCAGGATGGCGTAACCGGTGAGCGAGAGCAGCGAGTACCCGGCCATCATGATGACCCAGGCGCGGCTGCGCAGCAGGAAGCGCAGCGTGTCCATGAACGTGGAGCTCGCCGCGTGATCGGTGCGCTGCTCCGACAGGCCCCGCGGGGGTTCCCTGACGGTCAGGCGCACGATGAGCGCCATCAGGATGCCGGGCGCGCCGACGACGATAAACGCGGTGCGCCAGTCGAAGAACTCCCTGAGATAGCCGCCGGCGAGGAAGGCCAGCGCACCGCCCACGAAGGCGCCCGATGCGTAGATCGCCAGCGCGGTTCCGCGCTTGTCTATGGGGAAGTAGTCGGCGATGAGCGAATGCGCGGGCGGCGATCCCGCCGCCTCGCCGATGCCCACGCCGACGCGGGCCAGGGCCAGCTGCACGAAGCTCCGGGCGAAGCCGGACAGCACCGTCATGGCGCTCCACACCAGCAGCCCCAGCGCGATGATGTTGCGCCGGTTGCCCTTGTCCGCCCAGCGCGCGATCGGTATGCCGGCAATGGTGTACAGCAGCGCGAAGGCGAAGCCGACGAGCAGGCCCATCTGCGTATCAGAGGCGCCGAACTCTTCCTTGATGGGCCCGATGAACACGGACAGCACCTGGCGGTCGACGAAGTTGAAGATGTACACGACAAACAGCACGCCGAGCACGTAGTTGGCGTAGCGGCTGCTGATCGGCCTGTCGTCGGCCTGGCTGTCGATTGTGTCGCCGGGTGAGTTGTTCTGCATTGTTATCGGCTCGCTAGCGGTTCAATGGGATTTTGCAGTTCGAGCACTTTCTTCGCAATATAGTTGAGGATCGTGTGCGGGCTGACGGGGCCGTGCGCGGAATGAGCGCCTCCCGCAGGTAGCGCTCCACGTGGTACCCCTGGGCTTAGCCCATGCCGCCCAGCGTGAGCATGGCCGTGGGGCAGGCCTCTAAAGCGTTTTCCGACGCCAGGTATTTGCCCGCATTGCCCTCCACGCCGCAATCCTTGCCCGCGTTGCACAAGGTCCCGGTCGCTCAGCCCGGGTGGGATCATGCGCTGCCCCTGTTCCCTCAGCACCGAACAGCGCCACGGGCTGCATGCTGAATACGGGGCCGTGGATGCTCGACGCGGCGGTCATGCCGCCGGTTTCGGACCCAGTGATCGTCCGCCCTTTCCGGCGGTGCCGATCAACCCGGGAGACCCGGGTACCAGGGTGGGCCTCAATGCCGATGCGCTCGGTCGCGTGCACGATGCAAACGGGGCGGTCACTCCGGGCCTGTATGCCGCGGGCAATCCCTTGGACAACCGTTAACCCGGTGCCGGCAGGAGCATTGGCCCGGCGATGGTTTTTGCCTATATTACGATGGACAGTATCGCCGTCCGCAACAGTAAGTCTACAGCCGAACAGCAACCGGCCGAGGAAGCCATTACTCAATGAGCCAGAAATCCGCGAAGCTGCCGCACTACGAGACCATCCTGCTTGCGCGGGACGGTCGCCTGTTGACGATAACGCTCAACCAGCCCGAGTCGATGAACACCATAAACCTCG
Source organism: Halioglobus sp. (assembly GCA_033722815.1). Classification (GTDB taxonomy): domain Bacteria; phylum Pseudomonadota; class Gammaproteobacteria; order Pseudomonadales; family Halieaceae; genus Marimicrobium. Next base: position 5,152 of record JAWVYG010000042.1, on the reverse strand, counting down.
CGATGCACGAAGAACTCGCCGAGGTATTTGCGTTCGCCGCGCGGGATTCGCACTCGGACGTGGTGGTGTTCACCGGTGCCGGGAAGGCTTTCTCCGCGGGCGGCAACATTGACCACATGTGGAACAACGCGACCAACCCGCATCTCTTCGACGAGGAAGTCCGGCTGGCAAAACGCATCGTGTTCGCCATCCTCGACCTCGACAAGCCCCTGGTCTGCAGGATGAATGGCCACGCGGTGGGTCTGGGCGCCACGCTCGCGCTGCTCTGCGACGTCATCTTCGCCGCCACCACGGCGAGAATCGGCGACCCCCATGTCGCGCTGGGTCTCGTCGCCGGCGATGGCGGCGCCGTAATCTGGCCGCAGCTCGTGGGGCTGCCGCGCGCGAAGGAGTACCTCCTCACCGGCGAACTGCTCGGCGCTGAGAAGGCAGCGGAAATCGGGCTGGTCAATCATGCGCTGGCGCCGGAGGACCTCGATGAGGCCGTCGGGGCATTTTGTACGAAACTGCTGAACGGCTCGACCAACGCCATCCGCTGGACCAAGGTGTTGCTGAACCTGGAGCTGAAGCGCGCGGCCAACGCCGTCATGGATGCGGGCATCGCCTACGAGGCGGTGTCGGTACGCTCCGCGGATCATCGCGAGGGCATCAACGCCCTGCGCGAGAAGCGCGCACCGAATTTCGGCGATCACGCTGCGGAGGATCAGTCGTCGGCGACCTGAGGCGCTGCGAGATGATGGTGTTCTCGAACCCCATCCCGGGCGCAAGGAAGAATGCAACGACTGATACCAGGACACGCACCTCGCCACCATCGAGCAATTCACCTACGAAAGGTATGTCATCGAAACCCTCGGATACGCGGTAGCTGACAACGTCGCCGGGCTTTAATGTGGCCGCTTAGAAATTGAATTCGAAGGGGCTGTCGGGGTCGTCGGGGTGACCATGGTTTTCACTGCTTGACTTCCGTGGGCGTTGTGCGGCTTACGCACTCATTCATCGAACCAGGTGCGCACCTCGCGTCTCAGCAGTTTGCCCATCTCATTGTAGGGCAGTGCGTCGCGCAGGCGAATCTGCTCGGGCACGCGCGACGAAGGCAGGCGCTTGCGAATCAGTTCGCGCAGTTCGTCCTCGTTAAGTGCCTGTTGTTGCGGTTTAAACGCCACCGCTATACCGACGGCCTCTCCCCACTCGGCGGAGGGCACGCCGACCGCGGCGGCGTCGGCGATGGCCGGGTGGGCCATCAGCACATCCTCGATTTCACCCGGGGAGATATTTTCACCGCCGCGCACGATGACATCGTCCGCGCGGCCGGCGAGGAACAGGTAGCCGTCATCGTCCAGCCAGCCGGCGTCGCGTGTGGGAAACCAGCCGTCGGCGTCGAGCGCGCTGCGCTCGCGGTATTCTCCCGAGACCTGCTCGCCGCGCACATAGATCTCGCCGCGCTCGCCGGCCGGCAGTGCGCGCCCGTCGTCGTCGCGTATCTCGATTTCCACCGTCGGCAGGGGCCTGCCCACCGAGCCGAGCCGCGCGCGCACCGCCGGGTCATCCGACGTCAGGGCGAGGCGGTGATCCTCCGGTCCCAGCAGGGCGATGGTAGAGCTCGTCTCTGTCAGTCCATAGGCATTGGTGAAGTCGGTGTCGGGAAGCAGCGTCAGCGCGCGCTCGATCAACTCGACCGGCATGCGGCCGCCGCCGTAGGCGATCGCGCGCAAAGAAGACAGGTCTGCCGTGTTGCCGGCGTCCATGCGCTCTATGATCCGCGCCAGCATGGTGGGTACCAGGAAAGCGTTGCTGACCTGTTCGTCGGCGGCCAGCCGCAGCCACTCGTCCGGCTCGAACGCGGGCAGCATGACGATGCGGCGCATCGCGTAGATGGAGCTCAGCAGCGCGGAAATACCGGCGATATGGTAGGGCGGCACGCAGACGAGCTGGGCGTCGGTTTCCGCCGCAGACAAGAACTCGACCGTGCCGAGGATGTAACCCAGCAGGTTCGCGTGGCGCAGCAGCGCGGCCTTGGGGGTGCCGGTGGTGCCGCTGGTGAATATCTGCGCGGCGATGTCTTCGCCCTCCTGCGCCGCGTCGAAGCTGTCCGCCGCCGCCTCGGCGGCGGCAGTGAATGCGCCGCGGTCGAGACAGGTATGGCCTCCCTCGGGGTCCAGTCGCTGTGCGCGGGCCGCGTCGCCGATGAGGCACGCGGGAGCGATGCGCGCGAGCAGCCCGGCCAGGTCCTCATCGGCCAGGCGGTAGTTAAGGGGTACATAGGGAATGCCCGCCAGGGCCGCGCCGAACAGCGCAATGGGCGCCGCCTCGCTGCTCTCGTCCAGCAGGGCGACGAAGGTGCAGTCGCTGTCTGCAAGTCTGGCCGCGGCGCCACGGGCCGCGCGCAGCAATTCGCCGTAAGTCCAGCGACGACCGTCACACACGAGGCCGACGCGATCGGCGCCCGCCTCGGCGGCCATCTCCAGGATCAGCGAGATGTTCACGGATGGATGTCAGTCCGAGGAGGGCAGCGGTTTGGCGTCTTTGGTGGTGAGCGCCACGCCGTCGAGTGACAGCGAACCGTCGCCGGGCTTGACGCACAACAGCTCGATCGTGTCATCGGCGTCGATGTAGCGTTTGCCGAGCAGGGTCCCTGCCGCGAACTCCGGATCGGGGCTGCCCCCGTCAGCCGGCTTGTCCTCCGCCATCGGCTTGCCGCCGCACGCCACGACGCCCTCGGCGGCACGGATCACCATCACCTCGGTATCACATACGGCGCTCTTCAGCCTGATTCCTGCTTTCATAATGATCTCACTCAGTCCTGCCGGGCGTCAGGCAATCGCGCCCAGCGCCTTCAGCTTTTCGATTTCGTTCCATTCCATCCCCACTCCAACGAGCACCAGTTCGGTGTGTCCCGACGCCTCGGGCGCGCTCGTAGTCCCCACCGGCTCGTGGTTGAACTGTACGGGGCCGCGCACGAGCTTGACAGGATCGCCGCCGTCGCGCGCCTCCACTGCAAACAGCAGGTTTTTCGCCAGGGCCTGTTCGTCGGCTGCGACCTGCAGGAGGTCCCGCACGGGCGACCTCTGGCCATGCATAGTCTCTCGGTGTTCGCGCCAGTAGTCAAAGGGCCTGGCGCCATGTTGATGCGACGAAACGATTTCCTGCGCGGCGCTTCGACGGGATGAGCCACCCGTTCCATGTCCCGTCGTTTGGGATTCTCTTTTCCGCGCTCGGCCGAAGTAACAATCTTAACGGGCTTGACGTCGAAATCGCCGGCGAGGCCGCACAGAAAGTGGGTTTCATGTTGTTTGTCGAACAGCCTTTAGCTGCTGGCGATTTCCTCCGCCAGTGCCATCTCCGATGCCTCCGCGCAATGGCCCAGAAGTCCTCGTACAGGCGAATCTGTGATTCGGCGCTGCCCTCCACAAGCGCGTTGGCGGGCAGCTGTCCGGCCCGCATGGCCCCGCATAATCGGAGTGTTTGAGGGTCCTGCAGTTTCGCCGGGCCTGGCCTGTGGGGATCGGGGCCACGAGAGAGCAGACTGTACGTCGATGTGCCCTGTGATTTACCGCGCTCTTGTCCGCCGTTTTGGCGCGATGCGCCTCAAGTGGTGCGCAGGACTTGCAGGGACGCCCCGTGCAGGGGGTGGCGGTCGGCGACCCGTGCGTCCGGGGCCAGTGCCAGCCCGACCTGGATCGAGGCGACCTGCGCCGGGTCCACGGCGGAGATATCGATGGTGATGGGCTGTGTCAGGCGACCGCCACCCGGGATCTCCTCGCGCACGGCGGTGCGTGCGAATTCGCCCTGGATCGGGGTGCCGTCGTGCGCCATTGGCTGGTAGTAGATCGACAACCCGGGATACCGGTCTGGCGAGATGGCCACGGTCCCGTCATTCACGACGGTGGTGATCGTGCTGCCGGTACCCTGTGGCGATATCGCCACATAGCCCTTGGCGAACATGTGGACGCGGCCCCAGGCGGGTTCCCGTTGCAGTTCCACCGACTGCACCGCCGCCATAACGGCGCCGCCCGCGCTGACGTTGCTGTACAGGCCGCCGAAGTCGTTCCTGATCGCGTCGTACAGGCGCAGGTCCTCGGCGGCGAGTTCCTCGATAATTTCCCTCGCCTCGGGCTCCCGGTCGAGGGCGTCCTCCGTCCCGGGCTTGCTGCGGTTGGCGCGCTGTGTGGGCACACCGCCCCAGCCCATCCGGGAGGCCAGCTCGGCGTTCAATCGCGGCAGTTCCGCGATGTCGCAGACCATGCACTCGATGCGCGACAGCGTGTCCATCGCATCTTCGTACGTCGCACTGCCGCGGCTCAGGTAACGGCACTGCAGGTTCGACACGCGCTCGCGAAAGGGCGCGCAGGTGCGCAGTGAATTGACCAGGCTGTCCGGATCGATGCCCCGCTTGCGCCATTGCTCCACGGCCTTCCTGCGGCCCGGGGCGTAGATGTCCTCGGCGAAGTCGGTGCGCGTACAGTAACTGTAGCTCGACAGCACCCGGCTGATCGGCTCGCGGATCACCGCGAGGTACAGCGCGTCCAGTTCCGCGGGGTAGTACCGCAGCGGCTGGTGGCCCCCGATCACGACCGCCTGCGGCAGTTCGAGCTGCTGTCAGGTCGTCCGCGCGTCGATATCGATGCCATGCCACGCCACGCGTTCCTTGCCGAAGAGGTCGTAGAACAGGGTCCGCTGGGAGCTGCCGCCCGCTTTCGGTATGTGCAGGTAGACGATGTTGGGAGAGGTCGGAGTCATGGTGTGTATGCGGCGGCTGGTTCGTTGGTGGACATTGCGTGTGGTGCGAGACAGTACCGTTTGCCTGCACTTGCGCTGGATTATATGCCAGTTCAACGGGCGTTAGCATGGCAGGGAAACTGTTATTGCACGGCGCGGAAACCGGCTTCGCGGTGCTGAATGTCGAAAGTTTGTCAGGTGTCTTGGTGTTTTCTGCACAGGTTGTTGACTGCGCCGCCCGTATCGTTTGTTCTTTCGGGCGATTGGCCACCGACTGCCCGCCCCCGCAAGGCTCCGCCCTGGACGCACCGGTGCCGGCGGGGCGCCCTTGTCTACATATGGTTTCCGTTCTGCTGCTACACTACGGGCCTTGATGCGGTCGCCGGTGTCGTCGAGAGGCCATCTTCGCGAGCGCTGCCTGGCTATTGCGAGCTGT
>JAWVYG010000041.1:0-10202 GCA_033722815.1 Halioglobus sp. | reverse complement strand
CCCTTGTCCTTGCCATAGGAGGTAAACGACATGATCACCGGGTAGGCGCCATCGCCTGTCGGCCTGAACACCCGGGCGGACAGGCGAGTGCCATCCCTCGCGACGACCGCGACGTCGTCCTCTATCACCACGCTGTCCCTGATGTCAGCCGTGTCCCTGATGATTACCGGGTAGATCTTCTCTTCAACCAGGGATGGGCTGCCGCTGCCGTCGCCGCAGGCGCTGAGAAAAAGACTGCCGGTCGCGATGCCGGCGAGCATTGCAGTTCTACGTGCCCAGCGGCGCAGTCTCCGGACGCCGTGCCGCAGGGCCGTGGTCGTTGCTGTTGGTCGAGGTGCTATTGTCGTCGTCTTCATGCCTGTATACCTGGTCTCTATGCGCGCCGTGGCGATGGTTCGCCCCCTGATGGGACTGGCGGGAAAAGTGGGGCCTCTAGCGGGAAACTGCGGAAGTGCGGGCGACCTCGAGCAGGCCATCTATTTCGGCTTCCGCTATACCGAGGTTGTTGAGCACGAAACGCGCCCAGACCTCGCTGTCTTCGCGTTCGCTTTGCCGGGCGATCGACGCCAGCACCAGCCCCACGAAACCCCAGGCCATCACCGGTTCCAGTGATTCCACGGGCAGAGCGGGCTGCAGCCGATTCGCCGCCAGGCCCCTGGCAAGGTTGGCGAGCAGGAAATCGCGCTGGCTCTCAGTGATTGCCTCGTTCAGCAGGCCCGGATGTTGCGCCAGGGCGCCAGTGATCGGATCGGTGGCGACGGCCCGAAACATCCGGCATGCCATGGTAGCCACGACCTGCGCCTCGTCGTCCCCGCCGTTGTCCGCGATGTCCCGCTCCATGTCCTGCGCATAGCGGGAGAACCGGTCCTTCAGGGCCGACAACACGCAGTCGCGCTTATCGACGAAATGGTTGTAGAAGGTGCGACGGCCGACATCGGCGGACTCGGTGATGTCCTCGATCATGACGGGCTCGTAGCCCTTGTCGAGGACGAGGCTGACCACCGCGTCCAGCAACTGCCTGCGAGTCCTGCCCTTGCGCCGTGTTGTACGGTCGACCTCGATATCCTGCATGGTTCTTCTCCACCCGTCCGTGCGTTCGTCCCGGGCCAATCCCTGGGGCGGCCGCGTTCGATGGGCGCCATAATACTCTAATTGCACATGAATGCAAGTATGCACTTAAGTGCAATTTATTCCTGAATCGATCCCCGCACGGCGCACGATCGGATTTCGCCTCGAAGTGCCAGGGCGCACATGCCCGAATCGGGTGTTCGGTGCGGGAAATCTCCCGGGATTCTTGCACTCGCCGTGACCGGGGCCGACCGGCGCCCTTGATCAGACGGTAAACCAGGTTGGGTCGCTGGTTTCTGTTGTCGTTGTTATCAGAAAAAACCAGCATTTACATGGGCTTATAGCTGATGGCCAGCCCGGTGTGACAGCTTCATGCCCAAAGGGCACGATGTCCCCAAAGGGCACGATGCACCCATAGGGCGCTATGTTCCTATCAGCACGATGTAGCCGAAGGGCAATGTCACTGTCCGGGCAGAAGCCGGGCGTCCGCTGCTAACCCCGGTGCGCTCTATCACACGCCCTCATTGGGTGAGATCAATCAGCACCTTGCACTGGCCGGAGGGGCTGCGCAGCGCTTCGAACGCATCCGGCACGCTGTCGAGCCCGATCACGTCGGTGATCATGGCGCTGGCGTCCACACGCCCCGCGACCATCATGTCGATGGCAAACTGGAAATCTTCCTTTTCGTAGCCCACCGCCCACTGTATGCGCAGTTCCTTGAGGAACGCCGTTAGTGGCACAATCTCATCCGGGTTGTCGCAGACCCCGATGCCCATGATCACACCTCTCGCGGGGGCGCGTTCGATACAGGCCTGCAGCAACCCGGGCGCGCCGACGCACTCGATTTGCACGGCGGGCGCCGCACCCGTCAACGCCTCGAACTGTGCGCCCACGTCCCCCGCCGGATCGACGAAGTCCGTAAATCCCAGCGTGCGGGCCATCTCCAGTCGCGTCGGCGACATCTCGCTCAGGACGACGGAGCGCGCACCAAGAAACCTGCTCCAGATCGCGCAAGCCAAACCGATGGGCCCCGCACCGATAACCAGCACGTCCTTTTCAGCGACGCCCTCAGCCATCTTGACCGAGTGCAGCCCTACCGCCAGCGGCTCGATCAATGCGGCGCGGTTATCATCCAGGCTTGCGGGAATCTTCAGTACGAGTTCATGCCCGACCTTGACGTACTCCGAGTAGGCGCCGGAGATCTCACCCAGACCAATGGTCTGCTCGCCGATAAACGGCAGTGAGGTCACGCGGTCGCCGGGCGCAAACAGTCCCTGCGGCACGCTTTGACCCACTTCAACGATGTCACCGATAAACTCGTGCCCGAAGACCGTCCCCGGGGGCGCCATAAAAGGCCCTTCCCGCGACGCATGGATATCGGTACCGCAGATACCGCAGCGGCGCACCTTCACCAGCATTTCGTCATCGGCTATTTCGGGCGTCGCTATGTCCTGGATGACCAGCGGCTTTCCAGGCCCCTCGAATACGGCTGCTTTCATCGTCGGAATCCTCCTGTCACGCGGCACAGCCTAGCAAAGTCGGCGATGTCATGAAAACTGCGCGACGGCAGAATGGGCGGCCTACTCCCGCGCCCAACCGGCTGGCCGTCATCCCGGACGGTACCAGGGCTGCTTCGTAGGTGCGAGTCAGGCGCTGCGCCGCGGATCGAACGCTCATGCAAAGGCAGATGTCACTACGCATTAGGGGTAACTACCCCTGTTTATGTGTCACGCTACCTGTAGACGCAAGCCGTCAAAGCACCTCTGCGCCGCAGCTTGCTATTCTACCTGTCAATCAGGGGTTTGACGTCTGGCCCCGGTGCGGCCGTTCGGTCCGGGAAGCGCCCAGGATTCTGTCGGCCTTGCAGTAGCCCTGGGCAGCTTTTCACCTATACTGCTGTTTCCCCGAATTCAGAGACACCCACGATGGAAGCTACCCGGAAAACCGCCAGCGCGGCAGCGCCACACCCCAGGGCAGTTCTGCGCTGGATCGGCATGGTCGCCCTGGCGACACTGACCGCCTGCTCAGACAACGACAACAACAGCGACGACTCGTTGAACCAGCCCTTCGCCGAGATACTGGCGCAAGGCGTCGATCGCTATCTCGGCGTGTACACACCCATGACGTCGGAGACGAGCGGCAACGTGGTCACCCACACTTTTGGCGCCGGCGATGGTCCGCTGTGCCTCGACGGCACCGAGTACAGCATGGCGACCCGCGATGCGGGCTCGGAGGATCTCATTATCTTCCTGCAAGGCGGCGGTGCCCGCTGGTCCACGTTCAGCGCGGCCTATGTCAGCGTGACCGACCCGGTTGTCCAGCTCCCCCCGCCCCGGGCTGGCATTCTCGACCCGGATCGTGCGGACAACCCGGTGAGGGACTGGAACCTGGTGTTCATCCCGTACTGTGACGGCGGCCTGCATTCCAGTGACAAGGACAACGATTACGACAACGACGGCATCGTCGAATCGCCACAGCGCGGCCTGCACAACCTGTCCGCCAGCCTGGATGTGGCGGTAACGACATTTCCCAACCCGAGACGCATCCTGCTGACAGGCAACAGCGGCGGCGGTTTCGGCACCACCTTCGCCCTGCCCCTGGTGCGCAGCCTGTACCCCGAGGTACCCATCGAGATCGTCAACGATTCCGGCATAGGCGTCGGCAAACCCGGCGACGGCGACTTCCTGATGCTGTTGATGGACGACTGGAACCAGTCAGCCTTCATCCCCCAGAGCTGCCCGGACTGCCTCGGGCCTGACGGGCACCTGAGCAACTACCTGTCATGGCAGCTGGAGCAGGACCCCAACACCCGACGCGGCTACATGAGCTACTCGCAGGACTCAACGATCGCAACCTTCTTCCTGGGGCTCGACGGGCCGGTCTTCGAGGCGGCGCTGACGGAGGAACTGTCGCAGCTGGAGGCGGCGCACCCTGAGCGCGTACGTTCCTGGGTGCCCGACGGCGTGGGCCATACCTTCCTGCTGCGGGAACCCGATAAAACAGCGGGGGGCGTGCCAGTCATGGCCTGGATAAGCGCGATGCTGGACGGGTCCGAAGACTGGATTTCAATCAGCGACTGAGTAACAGGCCACACTGCCCGGGCCTGCCGCTACCCCCGGCTGGCCCGCACGGCGTTTAGCCGTCACTCTCCACACGAGCCCGGCATGTCGCCTTCCCGGCATCGGCCCGGTGCAGTCGCAGGGGTCTCGGCAAGCCGACGCGTCAGCGCCGGGAAGCGCGCTACCTGACCGGACAGGTCTTACCGCGATACCGGATGCTCACCACCAGGTCGTCGTAGAGTGCGGGATTACTGCCGGGTTCGTAGGACACCTCGATCTGCTCACCCAGCTTGATTGCGGTTGCGACGATCGTCGGACAGAAGATACGGCCCATCCCTGTTTCCGATGAGCGCAGAAAGCCAAGACGCACTTTATCTTCATAACGGTACGTGAAGTTCATCGTGATACCGGAACTGTCTCCACGGGCCAGCCCCGAGGTTACAGCGATCGGCTCGACTGATATGTACGACAGGCTTGCAGGCGATTGATAGCCCTCGCCCTGCCCCGCAAGTGGCAGCGACTCCTGGTCCGTACACCCAGCCAGACTGAGCAGCATGCTGACACCCACAGCAACGCGCAGACTGCTATTCATGTTCCGTGCTCCCTACTAACCGCAATGACCTATCAGGGAGTATAAACCCTGTGCATCGATACTTTCCACGTGAGCAATGCTATCAACGGGTTAAAGTGAGCGCGGGTCGGCCCCGGCGCGGCCGTACTGATCGGTGACAAGGGGCCCCGGGCACCCGGTTGCTCCTGCGCCGGCGGGCCTGCCACGTCCTGTGCGTGACACGGGGGCAGAGTCGGTGAGGTACACGGGCGCTCATCCTGCGTTGCTATCGATCCGGCCGACGCCATTGCTCGGCGACTGGTCGGGCCCGTGCCGGAGCAGGCAATCCACTCGCGCCATAGCGTTTCTGCGCCCTATACTTGGAACCTGGTCACACCAGGCACGCCTTCACAGGATCGGGTGAACTTGTCATGACACCACCATGTACAGCCACGCACGGCTACCCGGGAAATTCCTATGCACGCTGAACCGTCGAACTACGTCACCCATCTCGAATGCGGCATGACCGGAGACAGACACGCGGCCGGACAGGTCCACGGCCTGTCGGAGGCAGGCTGGCCGCTGCTCGTTCGCTATGACCTGGAGGCGATGAAGGCGGAAGCAGACCGCGACGCGATCTGGGCCCGCGCCGGTGGATTCTGGAAGTGGCGCGAACTCCTGCCGGTTCGACAAGCGGCGAATGTGGTGGCGCTGGGTGAAATCGACACGCCACTCGTGCCATTCGGGCCAGCCGGCGGCGTGATCAAGGACGAGGGTCGCCTGCCATCCGGGTCCTTCAAGGCCCGAGGCCTGGCACTCGCTGTTGCGATGGCGAAGGAACTGGGGCTTTCGAGGCTCGCCATGCCGACCAACGGCAACGCCGGCGCGGCGCTGGCGGCCTATGCCGCTGCCGCGGGTATGGAGGCGACCGTCGTCTGCCCGGACGACACGCCCGAGATCAACATTCGGGAAACCGCGCTGCAGGGCGCGCAGGTGCTGCGTGCCAACGGATTGATTCACGAGTGCGGCGCGTGGGTGAAGGCGCGGGCCGAGGAAGGTCGCTGGTTCGACTTTTCAACGCTCAAGGAGCCCTATCGTATCGAGGGCAAGAAAACGATGGGCCTGGAGCTGGCGGCGCAGCTTGGCTGGACCTTGCCGGACGTCATCTACTACCCCACGGGCGGCGGCACAGGCCTCATCGGCATGTGGAAAGCGTTCGCGGAACTGCAGGCACTCGGCTGGCTGGAATCGGACACGATGCCACGTATGGTGGCGGTGCAGGCGCAGGGCTGTGCGCCCATCGTGAGAGCCTATGAAACGGGCGCAAGACATGCGCAGGAGTGGCGCGATGCATCCACGGTCGCCATGGGTATCCGGGTGCCAAAGGCGATCGGCGACTTCCTCATTCTCGACGCGGTACGCGAGTCAAACGGCTACGCGGTGGCCGTGTCGGACGAGGCGCTGCTCGAAGCCCGCGCAGACGTTGCCGCCACGGATGGCATTCTATTGTGTCCCGAGGGAGCCGCCTGCGTCGCCGCCTATCGGCAGGCATTAACCGCCGGGCAGGTCGAGCCCGATGCCAGGGCCATTATCTTCAACTGCGCGACGGGTCTGAAGTATCCCATGCCGGCGGTTGAGACGCGCCTGGATCTCGCAGGCACCTGAGCGGCACCAGGCCGTTCATCACCAGTAAGCGGTTTGCAGTAGTAGAGAGAGCGTCCAATGTTCAGCCCCGGCCTGGTAAATCCCCGTGCGCGAGCTCGTTGCACTCCACAGCCTGGCGGAACCACCGGTGTTTTCCTGCTTGTCATCCTCTGTTTCCAGCTGTCTGGGCTACCCGTCGCTGCACAGGAAGCGGAACGCCGCATCACGGTGAAGGAGTACAGGCAGAAGATGTCAGCAGGGTGGATAGGCCAGATGGCGGGCGTTGGATGGGGGTTCCCTACCGAGTTCAAGTGGCTTGGCGAGATCATTCCCGAGGCCGAGGTACCGCAGTGGCGGCCCGACATGATCAACGTGTTCGACCAGGACGACCTCTACGTGGAGATGACCTTCCTGCGAACGCTGGAGGAGCATGGTTTCGACGTCACGGCGAACCAGGCCGGCATCGATTTCGCGAACTCCAGGTACCAGCTCTGGGTCGCGAACAGGGAGGGCCGGGATAATCTCCGCGCCGGGATCGCGCCACCCGATTCGGGACACCCTCGCTTCAATCCAGCCGCGGACGCTATCGACTACCAGATCGAAGCCGATTACTCCGGCCTTATTGCCCCGGGCCTGCCGAACATTGCCATCGAGCTTGGCGAGAAGTTCGGCCGCATCATGAACTATGGCGACGGTCTCTACGGCGGGCAGTTCGTGGGAGCGATGTACGCCGAGGCATTCTTTGAAGATGATCCCGCGCGCATCGTTACGCGAGCGTTAAGGGCAATACCCCGCGAAAGCCAGTACGCGGAGGCTGTCCGCGATGTCCTGCGGTGGTACGCCGAAAATCCGGATGATTGGGAGCGCACCTGGGCGCTGATCGACGAGAAGTATCACCGGGACCCGGCGTATCGGCAGTTCACCTACCAGGGCCCGACCCCTGCATTCAATATCGACGCCAAGCTCAACGGCGCCTACATCGTGCTGGGGCTGCTCTACGGAGAAGGGGACCCCGCAAAGACGATCAGGATAGCCATGCGCGCCGGCCAGGACTCGGACTGCAACCCTTCCAATGCGGGTGGCATCCTGCTGACGGCGCTGGGCTACGACGGGATACCCGCCGGGTTTGTGTCGGCGCTGGATACGACCACAAGGTTCAGCTTTACCGAGTACACCTTCCCCGACCTGGTGGATGTCAGCGAAAAACTGGCCCGCCAGGCCGTGATCCGCTCGGGGGGGCGCATCGAAATCGATGCGGACGGCGAAGAGGTCTTTGTCGTCCCGGTCAGGGCCCCGGCGCCCAGCGCCCTGCAGCAGAGCCATAGGGCGGGCGAGATATCGGGCAGCACCTTCAGCGCGCAGGAATGGTCACGGATAGAGGGCAGCAAAGCTTTCAGGTACGCCCTGGTATGCATTGTCCTGACGGCGCTGCTGGCAATCAGGCAGAACCGGGAAAGCAGGAACGCCTATGCCCTGCTCGCGCCACTGGCCCTGGCTCTCGGTGCCGCGGCTTATGTCCGTTCGGTAACGCCCGGGGACATACTCGGCACGATCAACCTGGATGCGCTCGTAGAATCGCTCTGCGCAGGTTTTGCCCTACTGCTGCTGCTACAACCGCTGATCGCCTGGACGGGCTTTCGCGGGTGGTTGTTCTCGACGCTACTTGCAGCATTGGTGCTGGGCGCCGCCGGCCTCATCGGTGCGCTCGGCGCACAGGAAGCGCGTATCACCGCGACGTTCAAGCTGACACTCTCGGTGTACTTCGTACTCGCGGCAGCCTGGCTGTCTGCAGCCCTGGCTGCGGGAGCGGCCTGCCGCAGGCACTTTTCTTACCTGCGCTTTACGCTTGTTTTCATCGTCGCCAGTTTCGTGGCCGGCTTCAGTATCGTGTCTATCATCCTGGTTCTGTCCGACGGCTCCGGGGGACCCCTCGACCTTGCCCTGCAGGAACTGGCGCTGTACGGGACGTCGCCGATATTGACGCTGTTGATGCTACCGTTCCTGGCCCTGGCGGCGATGAACGCCACGTACGACCGGCGAGTGCGAGCCTGGCTGGGGGCCACGCAATAAGCCAGACATTCGCGATGCCACCAACGGGCATCGGTCGGCGTTAATCGGCAAAGGTTATCGGCAGGCGAAGAATCGCGTCTTCGTCAGTGAGTGCTGCATCGTTGACGGTTACGAAACACGGGTTGTCACTGTCGCACACGCCATTGCCTATCGCACCCGTATACACCGTCAGTTCGGCGCTGCCCACTCCCCCCGGACTCGGCTGGAATAGTTGCGCCCTGCCAATATCACAGCCCGCCGCGGCGCTGGACAGGTCGCCGTTGCACTGCAGGACGTTCACGGTTTCATCGGGCAGGAACCCGGTCCAGCTCACGGTGATGACCTGCCCGTCAACGAGGTTCGTATCGGCACTGAGAAACGCCTGGCGGTTTGTCTCCGGCTCCGGCAGTTCCGGCACGGGTGTACTGGACGCCTCGTCGGCGGCCCAGTACATCGCTGAGACACCGGGCCGCGTGTACTCGACAAGCCCGTCCCACCTGAAGCCGACACCGCGCAGCGCACCGTCAAAGAAGTCGGCGGCGGCCGGTGCGAGCACCGCGAATGCCGCGCCGGCCGGATTCAGGAAGGAACCGTGGTCAGCTGTATCGAAAGAGAGAAAGCCCCTGGGGGGCGACAGTTCGTTCGTAGTACGGACCGACTGGTTGTAATTCACCAACTGGTCGTTGATGCCATGCACCACCATCGTCGGCGGCGTGTCCGCTAGGTCGTACTCGCCACCGGCGAAGGGCGATGCGACACCTGCGAGGATAAGCGCCGCGCCTATACGCCGGTCGCGACAGCAGGAATGGGCAACGAGCCCGTAGGTTGTGATTGCCCCGTTCGAGTGTCCGCCCGCCGCAATTCTCATCGGGTCGACCGACTCGCCGAGCAGTTGGCCACTGTCCGCCGACTCGAGCAGCACCTGGTCGATGACATAGCTCACGTCCGCGGGCTGGTTCTGTACATCCTCCCCGAGGGGGCCACCCGGCGTGGTTGAGTTGGTGAGCGGGAAACGCGGTACCGCAACCACGTAACCACGTGACGCCAGCGTCTCGGCCAGCGGCAACAGGTTGTCGACAGAGCCTCCGAGGCCGTGGGAGAGCACCAGCAGCGGATAGGGCGCCGCGAACGCCTCGACTGGCGCCCCGGCAACAGGCTCGCCACCCGACGGGCCCTGCGCCGGATAGACGATGGTCGTCTCGAGCACGCGCTCGGGCGATGCGGGTACAGTGCTGTGCGCAACAGTGCCACGGGACGTATCGACAAACATCCGCTGGGTTATGCCCACGGCGTGATCATGGTAGATGACCGCGGACGCGACCTGGTCGTCCCTGTCGTCCGAACACGCGCCTGCAATCAGTAACGTGACACCCAGGAGAACACGGGACCAGCGGCCCGCTGTCAGGGGCCTGGTGGCATACCGATCTGTCGTTTCAACCTGTAAACCCTGCGAGGCCCTGACCAGGCTGCGGGTTACCGAAGTCATGCAGTACATCATAGAGCCCGTTCCTGAAATTATTGCCAGGCAGGTGGACTTTACCTGTTTCCGTAGCGTAGTGCGAAACCGGCCCCTGTCATCGAAAGTGCGGGAGGATCAGCCCCGTGTCACTATCGGCTGCGAACAGAATCCAGGAGGCCGGCACCCCCGAGGCAGGACATCAGCTATCGCAGCGCAGGCCCGTCACCCGGACCCACCTGCCAGGAGCGTAGCAGTGGATCAGCTGTTGAGCGTCGGCTTGCGCCTTCTTACGAGGTACATGCCCAACAGGGCCACACCTTTCAAAGCGCCGGGCATGGGGACCGGGGTGGTACTGATCCGCCAGCGTGCGCTT
>JAWVYG010000040.1:0-10214 GCA_033722815.1 Halioglobus sp. | reverse complement strand
CGCGAGGGACTCCAAGATCATCGACATCTTCGAGGGCACGCAACAGATCCAGCAACTCATCGTGGCCCGCCGCCTGCTGGAGAAGTCATCCTCTGAACTGAAATAGTTCACAATAGGGCCATGGAGCCCAGGAAACTCAGCGCGCGGCAACAGACCGTCCTGATCCTCAGCCTGATGGCGACGGGGATAGGCCAATCGCTCGTATTCGCCATCCTTGCCCCACTGGGCCGGGAGGTGCAGCTGTCGGAGGTGCAGATCACCTCGGTCATCGCGGTGTCCGCCCTGCTGTTCGGCCTCGCGGCCCCTCACTGGGGTCGCTACAGCGACCGTGTCGGGCGCAAGCCCGTGATCATCACCGGGCTGCTGGGCTATGCCTTCGGCACGCTGCTGTTCACGAGCAGTTTCTATGCCGGGATGGCCGGTGTACTCAGTGGCACGGTCTTCTACCTCACCGTTCTCACGACGCGGGTATGCCAGGCGCTGGTGATGTCCGCCACCAATCCGGCCGCCACCGCCTACGCCGCCGATCACTCCAGCCCGGACATCCGCACGAAGACCATGGCGCGCCTGGGCACCGCCAACAGCATGGGCACGATCCTGGGGCCGGCTGTCAGCGGCGCGCTGGCCACGTTCGGGCTGCTGGCGCCGCTGTACTTCGCCGCCTGTCTCGCCCTGCTGGCCGCGCTGTTCGTGTGGAAGCAGCTCCCCGTCACGCCGAAAGCGGACCTGATCGAACGCAGACCGAGCGTGAAACTGCGCTACCGGGACCCGCGTATCGCGCTCTACCTGGTCACGGCGCTCGGCCTCTTCGTGGGTTTTTCCGGCATCCAGCAAACGCTGGGTTTCCAACTGCAGGACAAGATGAGCCTGACCGGGATCCAGACCGCCCAGCTCACCGGCGCCGCACTCATGGTTTCCGCAACCTTCACCCTGCTGGTCCAGCTCACCATCATGCAGCGACTGACGCTGAAACCGGGGCAGTTCGTGCGCCTGGGCCTGCTCTGCCTGCTCGCCGGGGCGGGCGTGATCTCGCTGTTCGAGACGTTCGCCGTACTGGCCGTCGGCATGGCCTGCCTGGGCAGCGGCATGGCCATGTGCATGCCGGCGATTTCCGCAGGGGCCTCGCTGGCGGTGGAACCGTTCGAACAGGGCGCGGCGGCGGGACTGGTCAGCTCCTGCCCGCCGCTGGGGTTTTCCATCGGCCCGGTGGTGGCGGGCTTTCTCTACCAGATCGACGGCTCACTGGCGCCGCTGTTCAGCGCCTGCGTGTTCTTTGCCGTGCTGGTGCTTCTGGTAGCAAAGGGCCGCTCGCGGATCTGACGCCACCCGAGAGCGCGTCAGCCCCGCGACACCCCGGTCGCTGACCAGGCAGGGTGGATACCCCGGTCGACACTACCCCGCCATAGTTCCTATACTGGGCCCAGTTGTCGTCCAGCGGGCGATCGGGCCCTGTTCAACGCCGGTGAGCATATCAGCAATATCGAATTCATACGGTCGCTCCTGAAGGCGTCGGCGGCACTCGCGATCAGTGCGCTCGCACTGGTCTGTCTGTTCCTGTCTTTCCCGCCGGACCACCTGCGCGCCCACCTCGAGAGCAGCCGGGAGCGCGGTCAGGTTGCCCGCGTAGTCCACGGCAGTGAGCTGCGCGTTGCCCTTGGCAGTGCGGTGACACGGGGTAACGTCCTGCAGGTCAACGGCTTACAGGAATTGGCCGACGACAGGCGTGCGATCCTGAGTCTCGCCGTCGAGTTAATGGCGCAGGACTACCCCGTCTTGACCTACCGCATTGGCAGCTGGCAACAGGGTACCCACGTCTACCTGTTCTGGCGCAATGCCGACAACCCGGGGGAGATCTTCCGCACCGGCCTTTACCGCGCGCAGGGCGAGCGCGCCACACTGGACCTCGCCGCGGTGGATGACTGGCGGGGCACCATCACCGAAGTGGGGATCGATATCTACGGTGACCTGCCCAACGGAGAGCCCCTGCAGATCACGAGCCTGTCGTTCCAGCCCTTCTCCAGACAGGAACTACTGCGCGTCGTCAGGTCGCAATGGAGCGCCTTCCCCGGCTGGACGCAGAATTCCATCAACCACCTTCCCGGCAGGGCCGAGGGCGCCATCGCGTCGCAGGCGGCTGCGGCCGCGGCCTGGGCGGGCTGCGCGCTACTGCTGCTGGGAATTGCGTTCTTGCTGCAAAAACGCATTGATACAACCAGTGCAGTGATCGCCGTGCTGATTCCATGGATCGGCCTGGACCTGGCCTGGCAGCGACAGCTGTCGGTGCAGGTCACCGAGACCAAGGCGACATTCAGCGGCAAGTCGGTGCACGAGAAACACCTGGCGTCAGGCGACGGCGCCCTGTACCAGTACGCCCGTTACCTGAAAGAAGAGGTGCTACCCGAGCCCGGGCAGCGGATCTTCCTGCTGCACGATTCGAAGGGACACAACTTCTGGCGACTGCGCGCGCAGTACCACCTGTTACCGCACAATATCCACAACTTCTGGAAGTATCCCGACCAGACCTACGTGCGCACCGGCGACTACCTGCTGGTACTGGGCGAAGTGCCCTGGCTCAAGTTTCACCCGGACAAACAGCTTCTGCGCTGGGGTCCGAAACGCCTGCTGCAGGTCCAGCACCTGGACCGCCACGAACTGGGTGACGTATACCGCGTGGTCGGACTGATGCTGGCACAGGCGTCAGGCCCCGACGAACCCGGTCCCGGCGGGATTGGGGGCAGCCCGTGACTGCGGCGATCTCGCTACCGGGCCTGCTCACTGCCCTGTTGCTTCCCTGGCTGCTGGGCAGCGCCTGGGTGTATTACCTGCTGCGACAATCGGGCCGCTGGAACCGTTTCGTGGTAGCAGGCCACGGTTACATCGCCGGCGTGTTCCTGACAACGCTCGCCTTGAGGGCCTATGCCGCGCTGGGCCTGCCCCTGCACTACTGGACCCTGGTGGCGATACTCGCGGCCCTTGCACTTCTCCCCGTCGCGCTTGTGCGCAAAGCCGCCCTGCCGCGACAGCTCGATGCGTCAGGCTACAACTACCGGTTGTGGCAGAAGGCCGTTATCACGCTCATGCTTTCACTGTTGCTGGTGCGCTACACCACGCTGGCACAGGAACTGGCCCTGCGCCCGCTATTCGCGTGGGACAGCTGGATGAACTGGTATCCCAAGGCCGCCGTCTGGTATCACTTCAACGACCTGGTGCCCTATGTCAGTCCCGAGCAATGGCTGGCGCAGGCCGCCGGTGACAACAGCTACACGCTGGGCAACCAACGGGCATGGCGCTATCCACCGACGGTGCCATTGATTCAACTGTGGAGCATGTTGGGGGCCGGCAGCGCCTCGCACCCTCTGCTGTACCTGCCCTGGCTGCTGGCCGTCCTGGCGGTGGGCATGGCGCTGTATGGACACATGCGACTCACGGGATCGACGGCGACCGTGGCGGTCGGTGCCGCTTACTGTCTCCTGAGCCTGCCATATTTCAACGTCCATACCGCCCTGGTCGGGTATGCGGACCTATGGCTCGCGGGCGCCTTCGGCCTGGCCGGCTTCGCCCTTTACGAGTGGCAGACGACACGCCACGTAGCCTACGCGGTGCTGGCTGTTTTCATGGCGCTGCTCTGCACGCAGCTAAAGGTGCCGGGGCTCATCTTCGGCGCGATCGTGCTGACGGTGTTTGCCGCATCCCTCGTGCCCGCGCGGCGACACCTGCTGACGTCTCTGGGCGGCCTGGCAGTACTGCTCGCGGTGTTGGCGATCATCGGCCTCGATGTGGATCTGCCGGGCATCGGCGCCGTCAAGCTCAGCCTCAATCACGTCGAGCTGCCCTACCTCGGCAGCTTCAACCTGAAGTACCACTCCCTGAAGGGCTCTCTCGCCGAGGCGCTGCTCAAGTCCCTGAACTGGAACCTGCTCTGGTACCTGGTTATCGCCTTTGCGCTGGCCTCCGTGTGTGCGCGCCGGCCGTCGCCGCGCCCGTCGCTCGACACCTGGTGTGCACTGCTTGCGCTGCCGTTCCTGCTGTTCGTTTTCCACTTCACCTACCACTACGCCTTCGCCATAAACTTCACCACGGTCAACCGGGCATTCATGTATCCGGTACCGATCCTCGTATTCGTGCTGTTCCGGTCGCTGGCCACGGCGCGCGCCAACCCGCCCGACGCAAAATAGTCCCGGCCGGCGCGGACTGCAGCGCGGCTAACCGTGATAGACTCCCCGGATTCGCTGCAGTAAGCAAAATGACCACGAGCGCTCGTAATGCGCTTCCAGGCGCATGGACGACACAAGAGAGATTCGCTGGGCAGGAACATCGTGAGAGTACCGAAAGTGATTCTTCCGAGCGCTCTTATCATCCTTCCCAGGAGCGCGGTGGCCTACCCGCTGTATGCGCTTTCCGGGCCACTGCTGATTGACTTCAGGCGGTCCGCGCTGGGCGCCTACGTCGCGCTCTGCGCCATCCTGTTGTGGCTGGCAATCGCTTTCACGGCCACCTACACGCAGCGGGACGTTTCCGTCACCGCCTTCCTGCTGGAGCTTGTGCTGCTGACACCCCTCTTGCTGTTCATCAGTGGTTTCTCGCTGGCCGTGAGGCCGGTCGACTGCCTGTGGAGCCTGCGCTTCGTCAACCTTGCGTGTTTCGTGTTCAGCGTCATTAACCTCGTCCGCAACGGCTTTCCGCTTGCGCTGCCGTACCTGGACTACCTCCCGGACGAGTACTTCGGTACATTCGGTATCGGTGGCGCGAGAATAGTCACCATTTTCGGCTTCACCGGTCTCCTTATGGAAGCCTCCATGCGGTCGGCTTCCAGGTACAGCAACGTCTTCCTGCTCGTGGCTTTCTGCAATTTCGTCGTCCCCAGCTACATCCTGGGCATCGTCTGCGGGTTGGCCGCGTTCGCCCTGATCGTCATCCGCAGGCCGGCGGTATTGCTGCTCGCCGGCCTGCTGCTGATTCCCGCCGCGTTGTATGCGCTGGACAGGCTGGGGCGCGTCAACAGCATCATCGCCCAGACGGTGGGCTGGCACCCGAAGGTGTACGCGCACATCCTGGTGTACAAGGTGTTCTCGGCCGATGCATTCACCACGCTTCTGGGTACGGGTGTCGGGCAATTCACCTCGACACCTCAAATCTGGGCCAGTGAGGCCTTCCGATCCATTTCCGCCCAATCCGCGCCAAACCTCCCGGGGCTGTCATCGAGTTATTTTCACCTGACCCACGTCGAGCCGGTCTCGAGCCTGGCTTACGAAACAAAGTGGGCGCTGAGTTCGGCCCTGAACAAGCCCTATACCGGCGCCACCACCGCACTGATAGAGATGGGCGCGTTCTCACTGGTCCTGGCTTACCTGTTCTGCAAAAGGGCCTTGCACATCTGCACCAGGAGCCCCATGGCACTGGTGTTCTTCGCCTTCTTCATCTCGCTCAACCTGGTCGACCAGTGGCTCGACAATCTCTGGCTCGGCTATTGCCTGCTGCTAACGGCGGCGTTTTTCTCGGACAGGGCGCGCGCATGATCGTTTACATCATGGGCGCCGGCAGGAGCGGCACCACGGCCCTGGACATCCTGCTGGGCAACCAGGAATCCTGCTTCAGCATGGGGGAAATCCGTAAACTGTTTGACGAACAGGGTACTGCCATCGGCAGGGACGCGGACGACACGGTGGCCTTCTGGCACCGGGTCTACGCCGCAATTCCGCAGAACGCCAGGGATGCGTACCTGCACCAGCGCTTTTCAAGACGCGAGTACCACCTGCGGCTGGTGCAGGCGTTCCTGCAATCGAAGTTTCTCAGGTCAGGCCTGCGCGATTACGGCGCCACCTGGCACCGTGTGTTTGATCTCGTGCGAAGTTACTCGGGCAAACGGATCCTGATCGATTCGTCCAAGTACCCGGGCAGGGCAATGATGCTCGAGGCGACACTGGACGATACGGCGATTGTCTATATAGTGCGCGCCAGGAGTGAGGTCGTGCGCTCGTTCCGCAAGAGGCACGTCGAGCAGCCGGAGAAATCCGTACTCGCAGCCAATCTCTATTATTGCCTCAACCGTATCGCCTGCAGCACCGTGTTCCTGCTATCGCGGCGCAAGAAGGTGAGAATTGATTTTCAGGACTTACAGGTTGCGCCGCAGGACACCATCAAGACGATATGCTCACGCCTGGACATACCGTGCAACCAGCAAGCCCTGGATGACGTGGCGAACCGCAGGCCGATTCCCACGGGTCACCTGTTCGACGGGAATCGGCTCAGGCTGAACAGCCAGGTAGTCATTGGTCGTGAAGCTGGACAGCGTTAAATTTTTCGGCAGCGAATTCGCTGTCCTGGATCTCGATACGGCAGCGGAACTCGTGGCGTCCAGGGGCGAACGGGAGCGCAGGTTCATCGTTACGCCGAACGTGCGCATTCTCAATCTGATGCGCAAGGACGAGCGCTATCGCGCGGCCATCCAGAATGCCTCGATGCGCCTGAACGATAGCAAGGTTACCGCCAGGGTCGCCGCGCTGTTCGGCGTCGAGCTACCCACCGTGACGGGCAGCGATCTGACTGCCCTGCTGTTCGACAAGCTCGCGGGCAGCTCGCACGAGGTTCTCGTCGTAGGCAGTAATGAGGCAGACCTCGACAAACTCAGGGAGCGCTACGACTTTCCATTACAGGGCATCCATCCCCCGATGGGACTGGCAGACAAGCCGGAGGCACGGCGTGAGCTGGTAGAGACCCTGTGTGGCGCGCAGGCGCAGACCATCCTGTTCTGCCTCGGCAGCCCGCTCGGGGAGGCCACGGCAAACGAGGTGTTTGCCGCGCGCACCCTCCCCGGCACGTTATTGTGCGTCGGCGCGTCCATCGATTTCATGACGGGCGCCCAGCGCAGGGCGCCACTGTGGTTTCGCGATCGGGGCCTGGAATGGCTCTACCGAATGCTGAACGACCCGATCCGCCTGGGCCCGCGCTACATCTCCGATTTTTTCGGACTGCTCGCGATGTGTTGCAGCGAACTGAAGCAGCGCCTTGTCTCCCGCTAGCCAAACCGGGCCCGATAGTCCGGCGCCTGACGCGGGCCGGATCGCGGGCGCGCATCGCTGCGGGGTAACACGCTGGTGATTATCGACCTGGCACTGGCCGGCTCGGTCAGGCTGATCGGCGCGCTCAGCCTGTTCTGCCTTACCATGGTCGTTGCGCACCGCCTGGAGGCGGACGAGGCGGGCTACTTCTTCCTCGGCTTCAACATCGTGATTTTCCTGTCCACCGCCGCGCGCGTGGGCCTGGACCAGATCGTACTGCGATTGACCAGCGTCGCCCAGGCCGAAGAACTGGGCACACGCATCCGGCAATGCCTGGTCAAGGCACTCGGCGTGGCCGGGGTCGCGGCGGTCCTGATTGCGCTGTGCCTGTGGCTCGGCGCCGACTGGTTGGCCGTGGCCGTACTGAAGAAGCCCGCTGTCGCGCCGGTGCTGAAAGCGATCGCACCCAGCATCGTCGGCTGCGCGCTGCTGATGCTGATCGCCATGAGCCTGCAGGGCATACGCCGCATTTCGACCTCCGTGTTCGTGTCACACATCGCGCTGAATCTCCTGGTGATCCTCTTCCTGCTGACCAGCACGCAGGCCGATGCCGTCGCTGCCGCCCACGGCTACAGCGTCATGAGCGTCGCAGCCGCCGTCGCGTGCTTTGCACTGTGGCGGGCGTACGCTGGTAAGTTTCCGCGCGCAGGTGCGATAACTCTCGCCGAACTGACCCAGAGCTGCATGCCCCTGTGGATTTTCATGCTCATGAGCCAACTGGTCCTCTGGTCCGGCCAGATCATGGCCGGCGCCTGGGTCGAGCCGTCGGAGATAGCCCTGCTATCGGTCGCGCAGCGCACAGCCATGGTCATCAGCTTCGCGCACATGGCGATGAACCTGGTGATCGCCCCGAAATTTGCCGAGCTGTACAGCCACGGCAAGTCGCAGGAGCTGGAGAAACTCGCCCTGAGAGCCACACTCGTCATGGTGGTGCTCACCGTACCGGTCGCGGTGGTGATACTGCTTGCGCCGCAGTTCATCATGTCGCTGTTCGGTGAGTTTTACAGCTCCGGCGCAACGCTCCTGCAGATCCTGACCATCGGCCAGCTGATCAACGTCGTCACCGGGCCGGTCAACTACCTGTTGACGATGTGCGGGCACGACAGGGACATGAGAAACGTGATGCTCGTTACCGGCCCAACCGCAGTGATCCTCGGGCTGTTGCTCATCCCGACCTTCGGGGCCGCGGGTTGCGCTGTCGCGACCACCACCGCAATAGCGACCCAGAACATCCTCGCCGCCTGGCTGGTCAAACAGCGGCTGGGTTTCAACACGCTGGCATTCTGGCGCTGAGCCCGGGTTGAGCCAGGCGAGCCGGCCCATGTTAAACTTCGCGTCGCGATTGCCGTCCCGCCACCACCCCACCGGCCTGTAACGGGGCCCACTGAGCGCCTGAGCTGGACGCGGCACGGCGGCAACCGGGATGTGGCAGGCAGATTACCGGGCGGCGATCGCACAGGACCAGTTCAGGCGACAGGGTACCCCGGGATGGAGCAGACACAGGATTCAGCCGATAGCGCCCGGGACGGCGCGGGCACGCAGGGCAACGCCGGCCTGTCCGGAGAGATAGACCTGGCGCAGGTACTGGCTCACCTGTGGGGCGCGCGATGGACCATCCTGGCGCTCGCGCTGATCGGGGCGGCACTGGCAACGGCTTACGCCGTCACGCAGCCAACGACCCACGTGGCCACTGCCCAGATACGCTCGCCCTCGCCCACGGAGCTGGCGCCGCTCAGCGACATCCAGAGCCTGCAGATTGGCTCACAGCAGGCCTACCGGGACGTCATCGATGTGCTGGAAGCCGACGAATTCCTGGCACAGGTTTACTACGAACAGGTGGCTCTGCGGTACACGGACAACGGCCTGGAGCCGCCCCGCGTTGGCATCGAGTCTCCCGAGGACCTGCGCAGAATAGTCAGGCTGCGCCTGCCGCGTAATCTGCGCACGAGCTTTTACAACAGTGACATCTCCGACATCGAGGTCAGCTACCCCGACGAGGAGTTCGCCGTCATGTTCGCCAATGCCCTGGTCGAACAGGCAAATGCCCGCGCCACCGCAGAGCTGATTGCACAGACGAGGGAATTACTGGCCTTCATGATCGCAGCCACGGACGAGCGGATTGCCGTCATCAGGCAGCTCTCGGGCGAGCCGGCGCAGGCCGACGTTGAAGCACAGGCGCCGGGCTCCGATCCGCAAACGACGCTAGACCGCGACGCGGTCGCGCCGGGGGAACGCCCCTACCGCTCCGAATTCTTCTCGGAGACCATGGATGAATTGCAGTACCGGCGGGCGATCCTGGCAGACTACAGCACCCGCTCGTTCGAGGACCTGTCACTCATCAGGGTGCACGAGAAAGCGTCGCTGCCGGCGGAGACGGCGGGACCGCATGCAATCGTTCTCACCGTCATGGGGCTGGTGATCGGGGCCCTGCTCGGCTTCCTCGTGGCGCTGTTACTGGCCGTGAAGAAGGGCATGCGCTGATATCCCGCGGCCTGCCAGTCGGCGCCATCCGGCCCTCGACCTGCCGCGGCTGGATTACAAACCGGCGCTGCGCCTTGGGAACAGGACCACGGCCAGCGTCCTCAGGATAATCTTCACGTCCAGCCACAGCGTCCAGTGCCTGATGTAGTCGATATCCAGCGCCACCACGTCGTCGAAATCGGTGATCTTGTTGCGACCGCTCACCTGCCACAGGCCGGTCAGGCCGGGCCTGATGCTGATGCGCCGGAACTGGTGATCCTCGTACTGCTCCACTTCATCCCGGGTCGGTGGTCGGGTTCCCACCAGCGACATGTCACCCTTCAGCACATTCCAGAACTGTGGCAGTTCGTCCAGGCTGTACTTGCGGATGATTTGCCCCACCTTTGTGATACGCGGATCGTTATCGACCTTGAACAACGGGCCGCTGTGCAGGTTCTGGTCCATCAGCTGGTCTTTGCGCTGCTCGGCGTCCCGGTACATGCTGCGGAACTTGTACATGGTGAATTCCCGTCCGCCCTTGCCGATGCGCGTCTGCGCAAACAGCACGGGGCCGGGCGACTCCAGCTTGATGAGCAGCGCGATAACCGGTGCGACCAGCAGCGTTACAAGCAGCCCCGCAACGCTGCCCAGAATATCCATGCTGCGCTTGATGAGCAGCTGGTCCGGGTCGAGGTT
>JAWVYG010000039.1:0-10221 GCA_033722815.1 Halioglobus sp. | reverse complement strand
GCGACCAGGCGCGGATCCATCAGCGTACCGCTGCAGCGCACGACGAAGCTCTCGGTGCCGAACTCGCCGTCGTTGGGTGCACTGCAGCCGTAGGTGTTGTAGATCTCCGAGTCGGTGGCATTTTCCACCGTCAGCAGGACCTTCCATTTGGAGTCCACGCTCTGCCAGAACGCCTGCAGATCCAGCCGCGTGTACGCGTCCTCGCTGTTGGTGTTGATCAGGTTGAAGTAGCGCTTGTCGACAAACGAAGAGGTGCCGCCGAGGGAGACCGTGCCCCAGTCGGTCAGGGTCGTATAGTGCAGGCTGAGGGAGGCCTTCCATTGCGGTGTGATGGTGAGCTCGTTGCCGTTGACGTTGATGGGTATGAGATTGCCGTCGTCGTCACGTTCGCTGAAGGTAAAGTTCTCGAAGAAGGTGTCGCTGGTGATTTCGCTGTGGTTGTAGGAGCTGGACAGGATGGCACGCAGCTCATCCGTGACGAGGTAGGTGCCGGAAAACTCCACGCCGTACATCTCGGTGTCCACGTTGACGACCTCGGTCAGCGTGATGCCGCCGGGCGGCGGCCCCTTGCGGCTGCGCTCGCGCTGCATGTCCGAGTAGTCGTAGGCAAACGCGACGAGTTCGGTCTGTAACCTGCTGTCGCATAGGCTGCCCTTCCAGCCGAGCTCGAGTGCCATCAGGTCTTCCTGGTCGTACACGCCGTCGGACGGTACTCCTGCGGCCTCCGAATAGAATCTTTCCAGTGAGCCGAGCCGGACGCCGCCCATCTTGTAGCCGTTGGACAGCGTGCCCCACAGCAGGTGCCCCTGCATCGGGCGGTAGCTCAGCGTGATCTTGCCGGTGGTGTTCTGGAAGTCGTCCTCGTAGAAGGCGTCGAGCGTGTCGGTATAGCGGTTCGGGTCGCCCGCGAAGGTCGACTGGCTGGCATCGAAGGCGAAACTGCCGCCCTCGCGGCGAGTGTCGTAATACTGCAGCTGGGTTTCCCCGCCCTTGTAGGTGTCGTCGGAGTAGCGCAAACCCAGGGTCAGTGCCCACTGCTCACTGAGTTCGACGTCCACCTCGCCGAACACCGCCCAGGACTCGTTGTCCACGACGCCGCGCTGGAAGTAGTACAGCTGCTCGGGATTGTCCCAGAAGTTGACGAAGTCCACGGTGACACGGTCGAGATTGCTGTTGCCGGTGAAGCTGCCGAACGCCTGCGGCCGCACGGCGATCGGCTGGTCGTTTTCGTCCTCGAAGTAGTAGATGCCGAAGAGATACTGCCAGGACTTGTCCCAGGTGGAGAGCACCTGCAGCTCGTGGGTTTCCTGCACCTGGTACTGGCCGATATCCTGCACCACGCTGAAATCGTTGGCCGTGGCGTCGAAGTCCGTGGCGAGCTGGTCCCACTCGTAGTCGATGTCGCCGTAGAGGTAGCGTACGGCTGCGTGGTCAGTGGTGTAGTCCACGTGGACGGTCAGCGTGTTGGCTATCAGTTCCACCTCTCCCGGGGTATTCCTGGCCACCGTCCAGGGATCGCTGCGCGACGGGTCCTCGAACACGCCTGCGGCACACTCCAGCGGAGCGATGGCGGGACCCAGGCCAGACCACATGTTGATGCAGTCGTAGGGGTCTTCCTGCACACTTGTGCCGGGGCGGTAATCCAGGCGGTAGTCGACATACTCCGACCAGATCTTCAGGTTCTCGGTGATGTCCCACTCCACCTGTCCCTCGAGGTACAGGCCGTTGGTGGAGCGCAGGTCCTTGCCGGCAATATTTTCCTGTATGCCGTCGCGGTAGGTGTCGATACCGAAAAACTTGGCGCGCACCGAGTCGCTGAGGGGGCCCGCCAGCAGCACCGTCGACTCGCGCAGGTTGTCCTCGCCGTACTTGAAGCGCAAATCGCCGCTAAGTTCTTCCGTCGGTCGTTTGGACACAATGTTCACCGCGCCGCCGGTGGTGTTGCGCCCGTACAGCGTGCCCTGTGGCCCCCGCAGGACCTCGGTGCGCTGCGTGTTGGCCGCCCGGGAGAACATGCTGGCGGCTTCCGCGCTGTAGATGCCGTCGTTGTAGATGCCCACCCCCGGGCTCGTGCCCAGCACATTGGAAAAGCGCCCGATACCGCGCAGGGAGATCCGGTTGGGAAAGCCCTGGTAGGACAGGGACGGGACCAGCGCCTCGTAGTTGGCCGGGTTGCTGATATTCAGCTGTTCCATCAGGTCGCCAGTGAACACGGCAACGGCAAGCGCCGTATCCTGCAGGGACGTCTCACGGCGAGTGGCGCTGACGATGATTTCTTCCAGCGCTGCTTCATCGGCCGCAGCGGGGATTGCGTGGATGGCAGTGAAGGGCAGGGTGGCGGACAGTACAGGCAGAATTGCGCGGCGCATGGCGCGTCCTCCGGGCATATTATCGTTATAGTTCGAATCCATAGTACGGATGCTCGTGGTTACAGTACAGCCCTCTCCGGTTCGTGAGGACGAAACAGCACCTGTTTCGCTGTCCGACGTCTACCGCGGCTTGCGCTGGTCGTTCCTGTAGTCTAGCGTTTGGAAAAAATGGTATGTACACAGCGGGATGCCCGCAAACCCGCTGCCTCCCGCTGCGCCGGGGGGCGGCGCGCTGGAGTTGATCTGCATTGACAATGACTACCGTCCGGCGGCGCTCGTGACGACGGCGAGTATTGATTGAACGTAACAGGCGCGAGCGGATGTTCGCGCAGACAAGCATAACAAGCAAAGGATTAACCTATGCCTGATTCCAGCGGCGGACAGGGCGCGGCGACACTCTCCCCGCGTGCGCCATTCATCGCCCTGGCGATGCTGACGGTGGTCTACGCCTTCAATTTCATCGACCGGCAGATCCTCGTCATCCTGCAGGAGATGATCAAGGAGGACATGGGGCTGTCCGACGCCCAGCTGGGCCTGCTCAGCGGCTTTTCCTTCGCCCTGATCTACGTCACCGCGGGTATCCCCATCGCGTACTGGGCGGACCGCGCCAGTCGCAAGAACATCATCTCGATTTCGCTGGCGGTCTGGAGCGGCATGACGGCCCTGTCGGGTATGGCGCAGAACTACACCCACCTGCTGCTGGCGCGTATCGGGGTCGGCCTGGGGGAGGCCGGCGGCAGCCCGCCCGCGCACTCGATGATCAGCGACTACTTCCCGCCGGAGAAGCGTGCCACCGCCATGTCCGTTTACTCGTCCGGCCTCTACCTCGGCATCCTGCTGGGCTATGTCATCGGCGGCATGGTCGCGGATGTGGTCGGCTGGCGCGTCACGTTCTTCCTGCTGGGTGTGCCGGGGGTACTGTTCGCGCTGGTACTGGCGCTGGTGGTGAAAGAACCCCCGCGCGGTCGCTGGGAGGACGCGCAGGTCAATGCCTACAAGCCGACACTTGCGGAGACCCTGAAGGTGCTGGCGTCGTACCGCTCCTTCGTATTGCTGGCGCTTGGCACCGCGATCCTGAACTTCGGCGGCTACGGTACCGGGAATTTCTCGGCCTCGCTGTACCTGCGCATACATGGCCTGAGCCTGACCGAGGTCGGCCTGCTGCTCGCCGTGGCGGGCGGGCTGTCGGGAATGATCGGCACGTTCCTCGGCGGTTATATCGGCGACCGGCTGGCGCTGCGCGACAAGCGCTGGTACCTGTGGGTGCCGATGTGGGGTGCGCTCCTGAGCACCCCCGCGTCGTTGTTATACTACCTGGCAGACAACACGGCGCTGGCGATCACCGGGCAATTCTTCGCCACGGTGCTGTACTCGACCTTCCTTGGGCCATGCCTGGCGATCTCGCATACCCTCGTGCACCCGGCGATGCGCGCGTTTACCTCGGCGGTGCTGTTCTTCACGCTCAACCTCATCGGCCTCGGTCTCGGCCCGCTGACCACCGGCATCATCAGCGATATGCTGGCGGCTGATTACGGCGTCAACAGCCTGCGCTACGCCATGGTGATCGTCAGTCTCATCGGTACGATCTCCGCCGTGTTTTTCTACGCCGCCGGACGCTACGTGCTCAAGGACCTGGAGAACGGCGTGCAGGGCGCGCAGGCCGGGAAGCCGGATCCGCCCTGAAGCGTATAGCGCATTCCGGGCGTCGCCTCAGCGCACCACCGACGTCCCACCGTCGACGGGGATGACCTGGCCGGTGATAAAGCCGCCGGCGCGGCTGGCCAGCATCACGGCGACGCCGCCGATATCGTCCTCCTCGCCCCAGCGATGCAGGGGTATGTAGGCAATCTCGCGCTCGTACTGCGCCTTGTCCTGGCTGGCGTACTCGGTCATGGCGGTGAAGAAGCGGCCGGGTGCGATGGCATTCACACGGATGTGCTGCTCGGCCAGCAGCGCCGAGAGATTGCGCGTCACCTGGTGAATGGCCGCCTTGCTGGGCGCATAGCTGAGGGTGTCGGTGGCGCCGCAGATGCCGGCTATGGAGCCGATATTGATCACGCTGGCGGTGTTGTCGGCACTCGCGCCGGCTGCCAGCAGCGGCGTGAGTTCCCGTGTCAGGAAGAAGGGCGACTTCACGTTCAGGTCCATGACCTTGTCCCACCCCTTCTCCGGGAAGTCCTCGAAACTCTCCAGCCAGCCGCAGCCGGCATTGTTCACCAGTACATCCAGACGCTCCTCGCGCTCGCGCAGCGTGGCCGCCAGGGCCGCGATCTCCTCCATCGTGCTGATGTCGCCCGGCAGCGAGATGCACTCGCCGAACTGCGACAGTTCCCGCGCCGCGGCGTCGCAAGCTGCGGCCTTGCGCGCGGTGATGTAGACGCGCTGCGCGCCCGCGCCCAGGAACGCCTTGGCCATGTAATAGCCCAGGCCGCGCGAACCGCCGGTGACCAGGCAGACCTTGCCGCCCATGGAAAACATCTGTTCAAGCATGGTGCTGTTCCTCGTCAGGCGACGACACCGAGACGCTTTGCCTCTGCGGCGTAGTCGGGATAAGAGTCCTTCAGGTAGGCGCTGTTGAGCGTGCTGGTGGCCACCAGTTCGCCGCTGTCGGCATCGCGGATCGAGGTCCGGATCCACATGCTCTCGGTGCGGCGGCTCTCACCCAGGCCTATCACCTGCTTGTCGAGCAGGTAGTGCTGGCCGACAAACAGCGGACCGCGCAGCAGACGGATCTCGAGGTCGGCGAACATGCCTATCACGGGGCGCTTCGCCTCGGTGCCGATGGGGTTGAAGGCGTACTGCACCAGCGGGCTGATCATCTCCATGGGTATGATCGGCCTGCCCCAGGGCGAGGCCGCAGCGCCCTCGTCGGTATACCACGGGCAGTGCTCGGTGATGACCTGCAGCTTGTCCGCCAGGGTGAAGGGATAGCCGTCGCCCAGGTGCTGGTCGAAGTGCATGTGCACCGGCTCGCCGTTCGCGGAGCTGTCGCCGATGCTGACGTTCTCCAGTATGACCAGCTGCTGCGGCGTGGGCCGCGAGGCCAGCAGCCTGTCCAGTTCCGTCTCCGGGTGCTGCGGGCCGATGGACGCCGTGCCCTCCAGTACCGGCTCGCCGCTGCTCTTGGTCGCCCACACGCGCGTAACGTTCGCACCGTCCGCGGGCCGCTCGGCAAACGCCTGCACCTGTTCGCCCTCGACGACGACGTTCTTGAAGTGGGCGCTGATGCAGCCCGACTGCAGCCAGGTATCGCCCCACAGGCGGTGCAACAGCGGTTCGAACTGGCTGAAGTGCGTCGGGCCCTCGATGGGCGCGCCGCTGAAGCCCAGTTCCTGCGCCTGTGCGTCGTCGTGGATGGACAGGTGTCCGTCGTAGGTCTGTTCCTGCAGCATCTGCCGCGGCCGCCGTGGCGGGCCGCTCAGCACGCCGTCGGTCTCGTCGATATCGGTGGTGAACAGTTGCTCGGACATTCTCGCCAATCCCCCGGTGGTTGGTTCGCGCCCGGCGGTCGTGCCCATCGCAGTGCCGCGTGCCGCCATGCAGGCTGCGCCTATCCTAGCAGGAAATGCACGCCGCGGGTCGCGCGGGCTGCGGTGAGCGGGTTACGCGAGTCAGGTCGCGGCAGTGCCGCCTTCGGTGAACACGGGCCAGCGCGCCTGTATTTCACCGCGCTCGTAGACGGCGATGTCGCCGAACTGCAGGAACACGAATTCGCTCTGGGTCGGGCGCAGGAAGATCCAGTCGTCCGGCTGCAGGTCGATGCGCGCCGAGCCATTGAGCATTTCCTGGTTGGTGGAGCGGCCGAACAGGCTGTTCGTGCTCAGGCCGCGGGGAGAATCCGGTACCGCCTTCCAGTAGCCGCCGTAGGTAAAGAACGTGCGCGCGCGGTTCGGGTCCCACAGGCTCTGCAGCGGCCCGAGATCGATGCCGGGTATCTGCACGCTGTCCTGTGTCTTCAGTACCGGGGTGGCGATCCAGGACGCGGCCTGGTGGTCGGCGAGGCTGGGCAGGTCGAAATCCGTCGGTTTTACCAGGCAGGAACCCGCGGCCAGCTCGTTGAACGGGAACTCCCCCTCGTCGTAGAGCTGGTAGGTGGGGCTGCCGCCTGCGTTGAGCACCACGTCGTCGGGCCACTGCGTGGCGGCGTGGGTCCTGGCCGTCGCCACGAAATCGCTGTACAGCGCCATCGCGCGGTCGCGGTACACGAGCGGATCGCCGGGCACTTTCACCACGTGGGGTTCGTAGCCCATCAGGCCGGCAAACTGCAGGCGCGTCGAGCCGGCGAGTTGGTCCAGCATGGCCGTGAGTTCGTCGCTGCTCGACACGCCGCCGCGGTGCAGGCCGACATCCAGCTCGATGCAGACGCGCATATGCGTGCCCAGTTCCGCGGCGAGCTTTTCGTACTGCGCCAGTCGCTGCGCGTCATCCACCAGCCAGCGCAGTTGCCGCGCCGGGTCGAAGGGGCTTTGGGCGCCTGCGAATTCACGGTAGAAGTTGCGCGCCGCGGCCACCGGCATGGGTTTGCCCAGCAGGATGTCGGTGTCTGGAAAGCGCTGCGCAACCGTGTTGATAAAGGGCTGGTGGAAGAGCATCAGCCGCCTGCTGCCCGACTCCTGCATGACCGCCTCCAGCAGGTCGGGGGAGGGCAGCGACTTGGCAACGATCCTGTAATCGAAGCGTTGCTGCACGTGCCCCAGCAGGGTTTGCACGTTCTGTCGCAGCCGCTCGCGGTCGATGACCAGTGTCGGGCCGCTGCGCCCGTCGCGGTCCAGCGCTGCCCCGAGGTCGAGGAAGTAGGGCGCATGGTTCTCGCCGATATCCCCGGGTCTTGCCAGCAGCGTGGCGCCCGCCGCGCCCGCCAGGCCGCCCAGCAGCAGGGACCTGCGCTTCATGCCCGGCCGCTCCCGCTAGCCAAAGAGGGAGCGCAGGTAGGGGTTGAGGAAACGGCCATCCGGGTCATATTGCCTGCGTACCTCGACGAAGTCATCCCAGTGTGGGTACAGCGCCGCGAAATCCTGCCGCGTCAGGTTGTTCAGCTTGCCCCAGTGCGGGCGCCCGTCGTACTTGCGGAAGATCGGCTCGATCGTCTTGAAATAGGGCCTGAAGTCCTCGTCGAAATAGCGGTGTACGGCGATGGAACAGGTCTCGCGCCCGTAGAACGGGCTCAGCCAGATATCGTCCTGCCTGACGTAGCGGAACTCGATCGGGAAGAACACCTCGTTGTGGTTTTTCTCGAGCGCCTCGCGGATTTCCTGCAGCGCCGTCAGCCCGTGCTCCCGCGGCAGGTGGTACTCCATCTCGTTGAAGCGCAAGTTGCGTTCGCTGGCGTAGTTGCGGAACGATTTCTCCACCGTCACCTCGCTGTCCAGCGTGCGCATGTAGCCGCCGAGGACCAGCTGGCGTAGCCGCGGTACGCGCTGCATCAGGTCGCGCGCCAGGCGCAGGTCCTCGGCGCCCTCGTTGGTGTCCATCTTCTCGGTGGACCCGATCGGCTCAGCGGTGATGTCGTGGGCGTCGGTAAAACCCATCCCGGAGAACGGGATGTAAAAGAACTCGAAATTGCGGTGCGTGTCCGCCAGGTCCTCGGCGGTCTCGATGATCTCGTCGAAGCTGCGCCAGTGCGTTTCCCTGCGCAGGCGGTAGGGGGCGATGTTCTGCAGCCGCACCTGTGTAATGATGCCCAGCGCGCCCAGCGACACGAGCGCGGCCTGGAACAGGTCGGGATTCTTGTCGGCGCTGCAGTCGTGCAGCTGGCCGGTGGCGTCGACAATCTGCAGGCCGCGCACGAATGTCGGCATGCAGCCCAGCGTCGCGCCGGTGCCGTGGGTCGCGGTGCCGAGGCAGCCCCCCAGGGCCTGCTCGTCGATGTCGGGCATGTTGACCAGCGCCTGGCCGATATCGTCCAGCGGCTGTCCCAGCTCTCCCAGCCGCGAACCCGCCCATACCGTCGCCTGCAGCGTCTGCGGGTCGTGGTCGATGACGCCGCTCATGCGCGCCAGGGAGACGATGGTGTCGTCGGTCGGGACCAGCGCCGTGAACGAGTGCCCCGCGCCAACCGGGCGTATCACGCCCGCGGAAGACGCGACCAGCTCCTGCAATTCGGCGACAGAAGCGGGTGCCGTGCGCGTCAGTGGCAGGCACTGCTGGGAGCCGGACCAGTTGCGCCACGGCAGCCGCTTGCCGGCGCCGGTCGCCGCGGCGAGACCGGGAAGCGGCGCGGCGCCGGCCACCGCTGTGGCGACCATTGCCGAGAGAAGCCTGCGACGGTTCAGCATGGTGTTCAGCCCTCTGCGGCCATGAAGTCGATCAGGGCTTCAAACTGCGCCGCGTCACAGTCCATGCACAGGCCGTACGGCGGCATGCCGCCGTAACCGTTGACGACGTTGTCGACGAGCGTGGGCATGCCCTTGGCCATGCGCTCCGCCCAGCCCGCGCTGTCGCCGGTGAGGGGCGCGCCGGTCGCGGCCACCGTGTGACAGCTGCGGCAGCTGCGGTTGTAAATGCCGGCCAGGTCCTTGTCGGCGGGTTGCAGCTGCAGGCTCGCCTGCTGCAGGGCGGCTGTGCTTTTACCGCCACCGCTGCCGGCATTGTCCGAGCACCCCGCCGTGCCAAGCACCAGGGCGACAAGTAAAAGGAAGGTCGTGGAAAGTCTGCTGTGCATCGTCGTGTCCTCGTTCTGCTTCCGGCGGAACCCGGTTACGCGGCGGCGCAGTGGTCGACCGCCCCCGTGTCGGTAAAAATAATAGCGATAACTAACATTAAGTCAAGTGGTTTCTCCGCCGCTAACGCAACGCACTGCGGGCAACATCCTTGAATGACGTACAACCGGTGGGGAATTGGTCTCCGCCGGGCCTCTGCTATGCTGCCAACAGTAACATCCGGGCGCCCGCTTGTTGATGGTGAATCGTTGCGCGGCGTGCCAATTTTGCGCACGCCGGGGCCTTGCCAGGATAGCGCGGCGCGCGTTAGCTTCTTGGGCATAGCTCAAACACTGACAAGGGCGTCGGCAAGACGGGGATAACAACAATGTACGAAGACCTATCACTCGATCGCTTTATTGCCGGGCTGCGCAAACGCAACCCGGGTGAGGAAGAGTTCCACCAGGCCGTGTACGAGGTGGCCCGGTATGTCATACCGTTTATTTTGGAAAACCCGCGGTACCAGGAGTCGGCGATCATCCAGCGCATGACGGAGCCGGACCGCTCCGTTATTTTCCGGGTCGTCTGGGAGGACGACCAGGGGCGCATCCGGGTCAACCGCGGTTTTCGTGTGCAGTTCAACAATGCCATCGGCCCCTACAAGGGCGGACTGCGTTTCCACCCGTCCGTGAACCTGAGCATCCTGAAATTCCTCGGTTTCGAGCAGACCTTCAAGAACAGCCTCACGACGCTGCCCATGGGGGCTGCGAAAGGCGGCTCCGACTTCAACCCCAAGGGCAAGTCCGACCACGAGGTGATGCGCTTCTGCCAGGCATTCATGACCGAACTGCACCACCATATCGGCCCCAACACCGACGTGCCTGCCGGTGACATCGGCGTCGGCGCGCGGGAGATCAGCTACCTGTTCGGGCAGTACAAGCGCCTGACCAACGAGTTCACCGGGGTGATCACCGGCAAGGCGCTCGAGTTCGGTGGCAGCCTGGTGCGCACCGAGGCCACCGGTTACGGCAACGCCTACTTCATGGAAGAGATGCTGCAGCACCACGGTGAATCGATCGAGGGCAAGGTGTGTACCGTCTCCGGCTCGGGCAATGTGGCGATCTACTGCACCGAAAAGATCAACCAGCTGGGCGGCAAGGTCGTCACGCTGTCCGACTCCTCGGGTTACATCTACGACCCGGACGGTATCGACG
>JAWVYG010000038.1:0-10244 GCA_033722815.1 Halioglobus sp. | reverse complement strand
GTCGACAGGCTGCTGGATATGGTACGCACCGCGGTTAATGTCACCGGCGACGCCACGGTATCGGTCATCGTGGCCAGGAGCGAAAGCCAGTTCGATGAGCAGGTGTTCCTCAACCCGCGTGCCGACCAGGACAACATGGACCACGAGACCCCACCCCTGCCGGCCTGACAGTCCTGCCCCTGTGTTAAGATAGTCGGGCGCCGCGAACCAGCAAGAGAGCCTGCTGCCCCATGCCCATACAATGCACCATAGTGCCCGTCACCCAGTACCAGCAGAACTGTTCCATCATCAAGTGCCTGGCCACCGGCCGCGCAGCCATCGTCGATCCCGGCGGGGATGTCGAGCGTATCCTCGGGGCCGTCGAACAGATGGAGGCCAGCGTGGAGAAGATCATACTCACGCATGCGCACATGGATCACTGCGCTGCCTCGGATGTCCTGCGGCAGCAGCTGCAGGTACCTATCGAGGGTCCCCACAAGGAGGACGATTTCTGGCTGCAGGGTCTGCCCCAGGCCTGCGAGATGGCCGGCTTTCCGCGCGCGGAGGCCTTCGTGCCCGATCGCTGGTTGGAGCAGGGCGACACCGTCACGGTGGGCGAGCTGGAGTTGCAGGTCTTTCACTGCCCGGGGCATACGCCGGGCCACGTGGTCTTCCTGTACGAGCCACAGAAGGTTGCCTGGGTCGGCGATGTACTGTTCCAGGGTTCCATCGGTCGCACGGACTTTCCACGCGGCAACCACGATGAACTCATCGCGAGCATTCGGGAAAAGCTGTTCCCGCTGGGCGACGACATTACGTTTATTCCCGGCCACGGCCCTACCTCAACCTTCGGCCAGGAGCGCATGACCAATCCCTTTGTTGCCGATTCGCGCTATGGCTGAAGCCTCGAAGACGAGGGAGGACCTGCTGCGGCAGGAGTACCTGTCGCAGACGGCGCGTATACCCTGGAGTGATTTACAGGTGCACTATGCCCGCGGGCACCTGCGCTCCGTGCGTGCGGACGCCGACCTGGTCGAGGTCGCGGTGCAGGTGGGCATGAATAACGCGACCGCGCTGCGCCAGTGGATAGAGCAGGGCGTGGTGACGGTCGTGGATGACACCCAGGCGATGGCCTGGTCCGACGCCGGGCAGTCCCTGTGGGCCGTGGTCGCCGCGCCATGGGTACTTGTTCAGGACCGCGGTTGAGTGTCGCAACGGGCCGGATGGGGACAGTGCGCGCAGCGCAGCCCGGCCGGCGCTTCATGGCATTGTGCGTAGATGACTTCCGCAACCCTGCCCTCGGGTACTCCCCGCGCGATGTGGGCAGCGCTGGCGGTGGTGTTTGTGCTGGCGCTGCTGGTGCGAGTAACGGGCATCACCGCGATTGGTGTCGGCGGCAACGACACCATCTACTATTTCACCCTTGCCGAATACTGGAAAGCGGGTGACCTGGTATACGGCATCGGTGATTCCGCCCGGGTTTTCAGGCCGCTCTACCTGGCGTTCAACGCTCTCTGGCTGGCACTGCTCGGAGGCAGTGACTATGCGCTGAAGCTGGGCAATGTGCTTGTCGATAGCGCAAACGCATTGCTGGTGGCGCGGCTGGCCTGGCTGCTGTCGGGGCGCGGTGCGGCGGTGCTGGCCAGCGCGACCGCCTATGCGCTGTTGCCGCTCGCTGTCTGGGCTAGCCGGCAGGAGCTTCCACATACGCTCTCGACGCTCTGTGTGTTGCTGGCGATGATTCAGTTGCTGCGCGCCCTGCAATGCACGGTCACGGGGAAATCCCTGCGGGCACTTGCGGCAGCGGGGGTCCTTGTCGGCGCGGCCGCACTTACGCACGAGGAACTGGCACTGCTTGCGCTCCCGATGGGCCTGTGCATCCTGTTGGTCCGGCCGTCGCGGCGCGACAGCACACAGGTGCCTATGCGTTTGCTGGCCTTTCTCTGTGCGCCGCTATTGGGCGCCCTGGCGATCGTATTCCTCCAGCCCGAGGCTGTTGGCGGTGTACTTGGCAGGCTAATGGAGTCACCGGCAGGCGCACTGGCCCGGCTGCCGGAGGCGGGCGGCCGCTTCCTGTGGGACGTGGTGCTGGGCAGCCTGTCGCCCGTCGGCCTGCTCTACTGCGGTGTGGCCCTGCTTTACATAGCGCGCAGGCGCGCGCTCGCGACCTGGTACAGGGATTCCGGACCGCTTGGGCTCGCCGCCCTGTGTTTTATGGTCCCGGTTGTCTTCGTGATGCTCAATGCCCTGTTGTTCACCACGATTTTCTCCCGGGCGTTCCTGCCGCTGGTGCCGCTGCTGCTCGTCGGCGTGTTTACCTGCCTGCATGTGGCGGGCGTGCGGTGGCCGGCGCTGTCGGTGCTTGTCGCCGTGCTGGTCCTGTCCAATCTTGCATCCTACTCTGCGTTTGCCGTGGGTAACCGCGAATACGGCAGGTCCTGGGCCGAACCTGCCTGGCCCACACCCTCGAACCTGCGTCGAGGCTGGGGTGAGTTCCTGGTCGATGCCCGTTTCGTCCCCAGTTACGCCACGCACTGGCGGCGTATCTACGATGCACTCCAAGGCGAGGTGGACGCCAACAACCGTCTGCTCGTTACGCCGCTAACGGCGATGTACGGGCCGGGCCGCAGACCCTTGCAGAACCAGGTGTATTTCGGTGACGACGCTGTCTATTACCTCGATCATCACGAACAGGATCTTGTCGAGCTCCTGCGGGAAAAACAGGTCCGCTGGGTTGTATTCTCCGTGGGGCAGCTGCGCCGCCTGCCGCGCCGCCTGCAACGCTACCGCTACGCCAGGGAGTGGTCTGCGCCGGAAGCGGTCGACCCCGCGGGTGCGCTGGGTATGGCTCGCTACAGTGTGCGGGCGGAGCTGCAACTGCTGCGGGAACAACTGCACGGGATTGGGGCGGTGCCGGTCGTCCTTTTCCCGCGTGGCGGGTACGAGTTCCAGAATACGGTGGTGTGGCGAATTCCCGCGGCAGGCAGTGGGGATGATCGGCGGCCAGACTAGCGAATCGTTTTGACCCAGTCGCCGGTCCGGGGTTCGCCCGCCGGGTAGAAACCGTTGATCAGTCGCAGCTGGTTTTCCGCGTCGTCGATGGGGGCATCCGCGGCCAGCGTG
Organism: Halioglobus sp.; assembly: GCA_033722815.1. GTDB lineage: Bacteria > Pseudomonadota > Gammaproteobacteria > Pseudomonadales > Halieaceae > Marimicrobium. Next base: position 7,142 of record JAWVYG010000038.1, on the reverse strand, counting down.
GCAAGCGACTCGCCGCGGCGCAGCTGCACGTAGTGCAGGAAGTTGCCGGGGCCGACATTTTTCTCTCCGTCATCGATGGCGCGAAAGCTCTCCAGGATGGTGAGCATTTTGGCGTCGTCTGTGTCGAGGTCCTGCGCCTCGCCCTCGAACTGGTAGGTCAGGTTGCCGTAATCGATGACCGCCAGGCGCTTTTTGGCTCCGCCGCTGCTGGCGGTGGCGGTGTAGCCTGCCAGGCCGTCCAGCTCGAGCTTCTTGCCGTCTTCCAACTTGCCCCGCGAGCTGCCTTCCAGCGTCGCCCTGGGGGACGCGTCCCTGTCGCGCTTGCGCAGGCTGAGGGTGAGTTTCGCGGTGTCGTCCCTGGACCGCACCACGATCGCCTTTGCGCCGGTCTCCACGACCCACCCTTCCGGTACCTCGAAGGTGAAATCGAGCTTCTCGTGATAGAAGCGGTTGTCGGCTCTCTCTCCCTGGATGCTGGGTCCCCAAACCATGCCGTTGGTGCGTTGCTTGAACTCACCCGGGGTGGAAGGGTCCTCGATATAGGTATCCAGGTCGAGCTGCGACGCCGCATCGATCACCGTCTTGAGGCGTTTGTCGTTGCGCGGGTGGGTTGCGAACAGGCCGTGATAGGTCGCGAGAGCCCTGCCGCTCGCGTTGGCCCGCAGTCGCTGGTAGCGCTCGTGGTCCTTCAGCACGCCGATCACCTCCAGCAGGGATTCCGGGTCGTACCCCGACTTGTACAGGTAGGCTGCGCCGAGCCGGTCCGCTTCCAGTTCCATTTCACGCCCGTAACCGCTGAGGAGTTCGGCGCCATACATTGACGAGACCTCGGCCAGGTCGCCACTGCCCGTGAGTATCAGAACCGTGACGGCCATGGCGGTATTGGTCACGCTTGCAGTCTTGCGGCGTGCGTGGTGGCGCGCCGTAATATGTCCGATCTCATGGCCCAGCACGCCGGCGAGCTGGCCCTCGTCGGACAGGTAGGCCAGGAGCCCGCGATTGACGTAGATGTAGCCGCCGGGCAGCGCGAAGGCGTTTATGTCGGGGCTGTCGATGACATGGAACTTGAAATCCAGGTCCGGCATGTCACTGTTGGCGGCGATACGTCGGCCCACCTTGTTCACATACTCCTGCAGCGCGGGATCGTCGTACAGCGCGCCCTTTTCCACCATTTGCTGGTGCATTTCCTCGCCGACGCGGATTTCTCCCCCGCGGCTGGAAAAGACGACGCTGGGCCCGCCGCCCGCCGGGTTGCCGGCGCAGCCGGACAACAGCAGGGTGAGCAGTGCAAGGCGGGACAGCAGTCGGTAGAGTCTCATCAGGTTGCCCCTAGTATTCGCTGGACAGGAAGGCCAGTAGTTGCGCCGCGATGCCGTCACAGGCCGTTCCCTGCACCGGCGCGATAATCGGGATTGGGATAACCACCGCGGGCATATAGGACTGTCCCGTGGCCTTGGCGTTGACGCGGCCGACCTCCGCCCGTTCGGAAAAATCCCAGATGGCCGCCTCGTAATTGGAGTCGTTTGTCCAGGTGCCGAAACCGAAACAGCCGCCGCCACCCGCGCCGATGCCGCAGGCCATGGATCCCGCGCTGTCGGTCTGCACCGTGGAGCCGTCGATCCAGATCATGTACTGGACATTCATCTCGGACAGCTTGTCCGCCACAGGTCCCTCTTCCATGAGCCGGGCCAGGTCGGCCGGCTTCAGCGGTGCGGTGCGCGGTTCGAACCAGGGATATAGTGCGTTGAGAAAATCGAGTTCGTCCAGCACACGTATAGACTTGTCCCGCGCGCGGATGTACCTGCCCACGCAGCGAATGAACTCAGGCTCCGTGTCATAGTCACTGGCGTGCCTGCGCCCGAGGATGACGACGCTGGCATCGCCGATGCCTTCGGTGGGTTCGTTGAATACCATTTCATCGATCGACGAGGTGACGCAGCCGCCAACGACCAGCGTAAGACAGGCGGTCAGTGTGAAAACCAGGGTCGGCCTGGTCATGGCGCGGGCCCTGCCGGCGCGTAGTCCAGCGTCTGCAGCCAGTCGCTGACCGCCGGCACCTTGGTGAAGTTGGTGGCAAAGTTGGCGCCGGCATCGCGCAGGGCCATCACCGCGGCGAGGTTGACCGCGGCCTCGTCACTTTGCAGGAACGCGGTGGGTGTTTTGCCGTAGCTGCTCATGGTCCACTCGGCGACGGTGTCGCCGTCGGCGCTCAGCAACTGGAACTTGTAGCGCATCCAGACCTCGTAGACCTTGATATTGGTCGTTGCGGGTATCGCGTACTGTAATTCGTCGACACGTGGGACCAGTATGCCGTCCACATCGGCAGTCGCCTCGCCCGCCACCGGCTCGGCATCCAGGTAGACCAGGGACCGGAACATGCCCGTCAGCAGTGCATCCCACATGCTGGTCTGGGCCTTGCCCGTCTGCACAGACCAGCTGCGCTTGCCCTTGGTCTTTGCCTCGTCGAAGAACTCGTGGTTCCTGAACTCATCCGCCATCCACACACCAATAGTTATTGGCAGTGGCTCCATCACCGGTGCCGGGAAGTCGCCTTCCACCTGCACCGTGGAGGTGCCGCACGCGCTGAGCAGGCACAGCAGCGCGAGGGCGAGGGCGCAGTGGCGCAGGCCGTCAAAGATCACTGAGGGCGACAAAGGTGCCTCCGTTGCGCTGCGTGAGCTCGCGCATCAGTGTTGCGAAACGAATTCCAGTTTGCTGCATGTTACTGGCGCTGCGGAAAGTAACCGGGAATCCCACCGCATGTATGCGGACCAGCCTGTTACCACTCTCATCCTCCCTGTTGATGCGGTCGACGGTATCGATGACCTGTGCGATGGAGTTACCGGTGAACTCATCGCCGAAGACGTAGATACTGATCTTCTTCCCCGGGTCGTAGAACGTGCGGATCGCAGTGGTAATGCCCTCCACGGGGCTGGAGTTGCTGAACACGTGCCAGCCCGCCAGGTTCTGCATAATCAGCTTGCGCCGGGCCGGCGTGTCCGGGATCCACTTGCCGCGGTAGCGGGAGAACAGGTACTTGCCCATGTCGTTCATGACCTGTATGCCCTTCACCTGCGGATAGATGCTGAGCGTGGCGTCCAGTTCGCGCAACACCCTGTCCCAGGCGCTGCGCATCGAGCCGGAGGTATCGATGACGAAGATAATGTACTCACTGTCTACAGGGATGCCGCCGATCAACTGGTTCCTGGCCTGGTGCTGGCGGCCCAGCAGGCGCTGCATTTCCTCTGTGAGTGACTGTTTTGCCTGCGCCAGTTGCTCCGTGATGACCGAATTGCTGTTGCTTTCCACCAGCAGCGAATCGTGACGGCTCCGCGCGCTGGCCACCTGTCCGCGCAGGATGGCGATACGCTCCTCGTAATCAGACAATTGTTCGTGCTTCGCGTTCAGGTCGCGGTTGAGGACGCGGGAGTCCCCCCGAAGGCTGAACAGCTGCTGCTGCAGGGCAGCGATACGGCCTTCAAGGTTCGTCGTCGACGCCTCGATGATCTGTGGCTCAACGGTCTTGGTGATCATGAGCAGCAGGATGACGGCGCCGAAGCCGCAGCAGATCACGTCGAGAAACGACAGGGAAAACTCCTCCGGACCCCGGGAACCGCGCCGCCGCCTCATGGCCAGTCCTCCGCCGGGCTCAGGAACGAGCCCCGGGTGGACTGCGCGAGCCGCCACAGCTCCGAGGCGGCCATCGGGTCGCCCTCCATGGGCGCCAGGATGATATTCACCGGTACGCGGTCCGGGAGGTGCCTGACCGCCTTGCGGTAGAGCTTGACCCGGTCGGCGCCGCTGATCTTGCTGGCTTTGCCGGCCGTGGCGCCCTGGGTAGGCAGCCCGTCGGTGATGAGAAAGATGTTATCCGGCGCCGGCGAGAGCGACTTGAGCGCCACGAAGGCGTTTTCAAGGCTGGTCCCGCCGGCGGGCAGGCGTTGCCGCACCGCGGCGACTGCCTGTTCCAGCTGGGAGCGATTGGCGACGTCGAGCCACTGTCCAGCCGTGTCCGGCAGCGCGAATTCCGCGCTACCGCTGAACGTGATCAGCTGGTACTGCGACGAGGCGGGCAACTGCGCCGTTATCCAGTCCAGGGTATCCAGGGTCCGCACCCACTTTTGCGCCTTGCGCTGCACCTGCTCATCCATGTTGCGGATGCGGATGATCTGCACCAGCCTGTCGGCGAGCATGCTGGAGGAGGTGTCCAGCAGTATCGCTATACGGCGTCCGCCCAGGTTGAGGCCGGTCAGGTACTGCCTGTTGCCTTCGCCGATAAACTGCCGCACCCGGCTGCCGCTGTTGGACTCGCTGGACTCGCGCAGCTTCTCCACCTCTTCCTCCAGCGTGCGCAGGTCCGCCTTGAGCTTGTCGACCTCGCTGCTGGCGGTGTAGCCTTGCTGCCGCAGGGCGGCAATCTGTGCCTCCCAGTCGCTCTGCTCCTGCGAGATGCGCGTTGCCAGGCCCTGCGCCTCGACGATCTGCAGGTCGACGTTGGAGAGCGTGTTGCGCAACTTGACCAGGCCTTCCTCGCCCTCGGTCACTTCTTCCTCGAGCATATCCACTTCTGCAAGGAGGTTTTCGTTGAGCTTGATGGTCTGCTCCTCGATCGCGTGGTTCATGATCAGGTACACCAGTACGACCGCGCCAAAACCACAGGACATGATGTCCAGGAAGCTCAGGTTGAACGTATTGAATGAACGCTTCTTCCTGGGCATTGGGTCTACCCCTCGACCCGGATGAGGAGTATGGGCGGGTTACCATTGATGCCGATGCGGTCCCCGAGCGCCACCGCGCAACCGTCGGGGGCAGTGGCGCCGTTGAGCGTGGCGGTGGCATCACCGCAGTGCAGGTGCCAGTGTCCCTCTTTCAGCACCAGCCCAGCCCCCTCTGCCAGTTCTACCCTGGCGCCGCACAGGGGTTCGGCGAGGTTGCCGGCCAGCAGGTGGGTTGGCGCCGGCTCTGCCGCGGGGGCGTTGCCGGCTTCCTGTCGCGGCGCACTCAGCTGGGCGGCACACAGGCAGGGCAGCGAGGTGGTGTAATTGAGGTTGCTGCTGCGTTGTAGCAGCGAGTCCAGGTGTTCCTCCAGTGCGCACCTGATGTCCTCCGGGTCCAGAACCTGCACCTTTCCCAGGGAAGCTTCCAGCCCGGGCAGCAGCGCTGCAACCGGGTCCGCGATCATCGCCGCCGCAGAATCACCCAGCGATTGCCTGGCGCTCGCAAAGAGCTGCTGCCCGACCGGCGCCAGGTCCGCCTGCGCCAGCCGCGCCTGGTAACCCTGCAGCTCGATCGTAATCTCCGCATCCCGTTGCGCCCGTTCCAGTGCCGCCGGGAGCGCATCGTACAGCGACTGCTCGCTGTCCGCCCGTCGCCGCGGATCGAAGCGCGTCTGGCGCACGAAAGCGCCGGCGACGATATCGGCAAGGCGGTCCTGTAGCTGCAGTATCCCGTGTCCGGGCAGCACCACGGTGCGCTCCAGTTCCAGCCGTTCGCCCCTGCGAACCAGGTGCGTCAACAGCGATTGGTGCAACTGCAGCTCGAGATGCCACAGTGTTTCACCGCTGGCGTAAAGGCTGCCCAGGGCGACACTGCGATTGACCAGTCCCACCGGGTCGAAGCTGCACTGGTGCATGATGCCCAGTAGCAGGGAGAGTTGCGCGTTCTGCATGCTGCCCGGTACGGCAAGCAGTATCTCCCCGGGGCGCTCTGCTGCGGCGTACAGGTCCTGCAGGTGTGCGTGGGCCAGGTCGCCGGTATGTCGCGCCTTGCCCAGGGCCGGCTGCAGGGCCTCGGTACCCAGCTGCCACCAGAAGCGCGTATTGATGTTCCTCGGCTGTATTCTCGCCGCTGCGCGCGCGCTGTTGCCGAACAGGTAGTCGCCGCCCTGGAGCAGCGCGTAGGCGGGACTCTGCACGCGTGTGGTCCCGTGCCACAGCTGCACGTTACAGTCGTTGAGGTCGAGGTACCCCAGCGACATCAGCTGGCCACCATGAAGCGCAGCAGGCGCTTGTCCGCATACCGCTGGCAATCGAGTACCAGGCGCTCCTGGGATAATTGCAGCTGGTGCATGAAGAACATGATGATGATACTGAGCACCAGGGCTACGAACGTGCTGTTGAATGCGACACCGAGGCTCGCGGTCACGCCGGAGATATCGCCCTCAACCGCCTTGTAGGCCTGTCCGAGGGCGTCGCCGATGCCGCGCACCGTGCCGATGAAGCCGATCGAGGGGATCGCCCACGCGATGTAGCGCACCATGGACATCTCGGAATCCAGCCGGTCCGACTCGATCTCGCAGTTTTCCCTGATGGTGTCGGAAACCGCCTGTATGCTGCCGGTCGTGGCAAAACGCTGCAGTGCCGACAGCAGCGTACGTGGCAACAGGAAGTCCTGTTCACCATCCGGCAGCGCCTCCAGGCTGCGGCTGTATTCCCGCGCATCCTGCGGCAGCACGGTCGTGCCCTCGGGGATATCCAGCAGGCGCCTTTCGAGCAGCTCCTGCTCACGCAGGGTCTTCGCACCTTTATAGCCCATGATTGCCAGTGCCCAGATGAGTAATATGAAGCAGGCTTCCTGTTCGAAATCGCGCACCACGACGACCAGGCTGCGGTTGGTGGAGACCTCCTGTCCCTGGGCAAGCAGTTCCGCCTGTTGTTCCAGCTGCACGTTGGCCGCCGGTCGGATCGCACCCACGTAAACGGTATGCACGACGATCACCGCGATCAGCAGGGCAAACACCTGGTAGATGAATTCTGAAGACATTCTGTGCTTCATGCCTGGTCCTATATATCTGTGGGAAAGGAAACCGAGCGATCTTCCGATATCTGCTCGGAGGACTCGTAGTCGAAGGGCGACTGGTCGGCATCGGCGGTGCTCGCCGCGTCCTGACTGTCTCCCGCCGCCGCTTCTTTCTCTTCCGCCCCGGGCTGCTCCGCGGTGGCAACCGCCGGGCTATCTTCCTGCTCCTGCGCATTGCCTGCCGCGCTTGCGAGGGTTAGCAACAGCACCGCCGCCACCTGTGTTGAACTCATGCCTTACTCCGCGTAGCGGGCGATTCTAAATCCTACGTCATCGCGGCCCGCTTGCCCATAATCCCGATGCGACAGGCGCAGTTGCGGCAACTTGGCCTGGCTCCAGCTGGC
>JAWVYG010000037.1:0-10368 GCA_033722815.1 Halioglobus sp. | reverse complement strand
TACGAGACCTACGGCGAGCTGAACCAGGCGCGCACAAATGCCGTGCTGGTCTGCCACGCGCTCAGCGGCCACCACCACGCCGCCGGCTATCACAGCGACGAGGACAAGAAACCCGGCTGGTGGGAAGAGTGCATCGGGCCGGGCAAGCCCATCGACACGAACCGCTTCTTCGTTGTCAGCCTGAACAACCTCGGCGGTTGTCACGGCTCGACGGGGCCGACGACCATCAACCCCGAAACGGGGAAACCCTGGGGGCCGGACTTTCCCAACGTGCGCACACGGGACTGGGTGGCGAGCCAGGCACGGCTCGCGGACTATCTCGGGATCGAGTGCTGGGCCGCCGTGGTCGGCGGCAGCCTGGGCGGCATGCAGGCCATGCGCTGGTCCGTGGAATACCCGGAGCGCATCCGGCACTGCGTGGTGATCGCCGCGGCGCTGAAGCTCAGCGCACAGAACATCGCTTTCAACGAGGTGGCCAGGCAGGCCATCCTCTCCGACCCGGACTTCCTGGGCGGCGAGTATGTCAGCAACGACAGGGTGCCGTCCCGCGGCCTCGCGCTGGCGCGCATGATCGGCCATATCACCTACCTGTCCGACGATGCCATGGCCAGCAAGTTCGGCCGCGACCTGCGCTCGGGCAGCCTCGACAGGGGCAGCGAGGGCAATGCGGAGTTCCAGGTACAGAGCTACCTGCGCTACCAGGGCAGCCAGTTCTCCGGCGCATTCGACGCCAACACCTATATCCTGATGACCAGGGCGCTGGATTACTTCGACCTGGCGCTCGAGTACGACAATGATCCGGTGCGCGCATTTCGCCAGGCGCAGTGCAGCTTCATGGTCATTTCCTTTTCCACCGACTGGCGTTTTTCTCCGCAGCGTTCGCGAGAGATCGTGCAGGCACTGATTGCCGCAGAGCGGCCGGTGAGCTATGCGGAGATCGAGGCCAACGAGGGCCACGACGCTTTCCTGATGCCCATCCCACGCTACCTGGACGTCTTCAGCGCCTACATGCGGCGCGTGGGGGCGGACAGCTGATGCGCCTCGACCTGACACATATCCAGCGCTGGATTGCGCCCGGGTCGCGCGTACTCGACCTGGGTTGTGGCGACGGCGAGTTCCTGGAGTACCTGCGCGACAACCTCGACGTGCGCGGCATGGGCCTGGAGCTGGACCAGGACTACCTCACCGCCGCGATCGCGCGTGGACTGCACGTGGTCGAACAGGACATGGACAAGGGCCTGGGCAATTTCCCCGACCAGAGTTTCGACACCGTGGTCATGGCGCTGGCGCTGCAGGCCGTGCACTACCCGGACCGGGTGGTCGAGGAAATGCTGCGCATCGGACGCGAGGGCATCGTGACCTTTCCCAACTTCGGCCACTGGCGCTGCCGTTTGCACCTGGGCATCCTCGGCCGCATGCCGCGCTCCAGCTTCATGCCGCACACCTGGTACAACACGCCCAACATCCACTACTGCACGATCAGCGACTTCGAGGAGCTGTGCCGCGACAAGGGCATAAAGATCCTCGCCAGGGACATGGTGGGCGGTAACAAGGGTGTCGGTTTCCTGTCGCAGCGCTGGCCCAACCTCTTCGCCACCACGGCGATCTACCACATCACGCGCTGATATGCTCAGGCGCTCACTGCAATACTGCATCTTGCTGGCCCTGGCGCTGGCGGCGGGCACTGCGCTGGGCCAGCAGTCGGAGATGTTCGGGCCCTTCGAACTGCACTACTCGGTGGTCAACTCGACGTTTATCAGCCCCGAGGTCGCGTCCAGCTACAACATCCGGCGCGGCAAGAACTACGCCTTTATCAACCTCGCCGTGCGCGAACACGTCGAGGGTGGCACCGAGCCCCGCGGCATGTTGCTCAAGGGGCGCACCTGGGACCTGATCCAGAACCAGACGCTGGAGTTTCGCGAGATTCGCGAGGGCGGCGCCATCTACTACATCGCCGAGTTCAAGTTCATCAACGAGGAGTGGCGCTTCTTCGAAGTGGACTTCAGGCCCGAAGGCGCGACAAAAACCCACACTTTCAAGTTCAAGCACCAGCTGTATATCAACTGATGGCAGCGCTCGACACCGACACTATCGTCCTGGCCAGCGGCAATCCCGGCAAGCTCAGGGAGTTCGCGCAGGTGCTGGCACCGCTGGGCGTGACGCTGGTGGCGCAGTCCGGGTACGCGGTGCCGGAGGTCGAGGAAACCGGCCTGACCTTCGTGGAGAACGCGATCATCAAGGCACGCGCCGCCTGCAGGCATTCCTCACTGGCCGCGATTGCCGATGACTCCGGCCTGGAGGTCGACTACCTGGGCGGCGCCCCGGGCATTCACTCGGCGCGCTACTCCGGCCAGGGCGACGCTGCCAATAATCGCAAGCTGCTGCGCGAACTCGAGGGCGTGCCCGAGGAGCGGCGCACGGCCCGCTTCCAGTGTGTCCTCGTGTACATGCGACACGAGCTCGACCCGTCGCCCGTCATCTGCCAGGCGAGCTGGGAGGGCGTCATCCTCACCGCGGAGCAGGGCGACAACGGCTTCGGCTACGACCCGCTGTTCTTCGTGCCGCAGCACAACTGCAGTTCCGCGCAGCTCGAGCCGGCGGTGAAGAACAGTATCAGCCACCGCGCGCGGGCCAGCGCACTGCTGCTGGAGGCGCTGCGCCGACAGCCATGAACCTGCCGCCGCTCAGCCTGTACATCCACCTCCCCTGGTGTGAGCGCAAGTGCCCCTACTGCGACTTCAATTCCCACGAGGCCGCCGACATCCCGGAGGCAGCCTATGTGCAACACCTGTTGCGCGACCTGCAGGATGACCTGCCCCACGTGCAAGGGCGCGACATCGCCAGCGTGTTCATCGGCGGCGGCACACCCAGCCTGTTTTCGGCGGTAGCTATCGCGACGCTGCTCGAAGGGGTGGCGCAGAGCCTGCACCTGACAGGTGGCGCCGAGATCACCATGGAAGCCAATCCCGGCAGCGCCGAGGCGGCAAAGTTCAGCGCCTTCAGGCAGGCGGGCGTGAACCGCCTGTCACTGGGCGTGCAGAGCTTCGACGACAACTGCCTCGCCGCGCTGGGTCGCGTACACGACCGCCGCGCCGCGCTGGCTGCGGTGGAGCACGCACACGCCGCGGGATTCGACAACCTCAACCTGGACCTGATGCACGGGCTACCGGGGCAGACGCCCGGGGGCGCCCGCGCCGACCTGGTCACCGCCATCGACTGCACACCCACACACCTGTCCTGGTACCAGCTCACCATCGAGACCAATACCGCGTTCTACAAGCGGCCGCCCACGCTGCCGCAGGAGGATTCGCTGGCCGCCATACAGGCGCAGGGTGAGCAGGTCCTCGCGGACGCCGGCTACCAACAGTACGAGGTATCGGCTTACGCAAAACCCGGTCAGCGCTGCCGTCACAACCTGAACTACTGGACCTTCGGCGACTATCTCGGCATCGGGGCAGGCGCCCACGGCAAGGTCACACAGTCTGACGGCGCCATACTGCGCTACGCCAAGACACGGCTACCCGCAGATTACCTGGGCAGCGCCAGCGGCGAGTTTATCGCCAGGCGCCGCCGGCTACCGCGCGACGAGCTGCCGGGCGAGTACGTCATGAACGCGCTGCGACTGCGGCAGGGATTTAGCTGCGCCGACTTCACCGCGCGCACCGGGCTCGATGCCGCGCGCCTGGCAGGCGCGGTTGCCGCGCTGTGTGAACGCGGGTTGCTCGAGCGCGATGGCGACGTCATCCGCGCATCAAACCTGGGCTATCGCTATCTCGATGATGTAACCGCGCAGTTCTTTCCCGGCTGAACACCGGGCCTGGCAACATCGCGCCGCAGTTCGCTCTCAGCGCCTGGTGAAAACCAGGTCCCAGACCCCGTGGCCGAGGCGCTCGCCCCGCTGCTCGAACTTGGTCAGGGGCCGGTGCGACGGGCGCGGCGCGTAGGCCCCCGCGCCGGCGGCGTTGCTGAAATCGGGGCAGGCGCTCACCACCTCCATCATGTGCTCGGCGTAGTTCTGCCAGTCGGTGGCGAGGTGCAATACGCCGCCGGGTCGCAACGCGCGGGCCAGGGCCGCGACGAATTCGGGCTGTACCAGGCGCCGTTTGTGGTGGCGTTTCTTGTGCCAGGGGTCCGGGAAAAAGACCTGCACGCAGTCCAGCGAGCCGTCTGCGATGCAGTCGCGCAGTATGTCCACCGCGTCGTGGCAGTACACGCGTATGTTGGTCGCGCCGCTACGCTCGATACCGTGCAACAACCGGCCAACGCCCGGCCGGTGCACTTCGACGCCGACGAAGTCGCGCGCGGGATCCTGCAGGGCCATCTCCAGCAGCGACTGTCCCATGCCGAAGCCGATCTCGAGGGTGAGCGGTGCCCGGCGCCCAAATACCTGCTGCGCATCGAGCAGCCCGTCGCGGTGCTCCAGCCCCCAGTGGCGCCAGCCCCGCTCATAGGCCCGCTTCTGGCCGTCGGTCATGCGACCGGCGCGCAGCACGTAGCTGCGAATCGGCCGCCGCTTGTCCGAATCAGGCACCGGGAAAAAGGCTAGAGCCGTGCAGCGGCAGCGGCGAGGCAGGCCCAGCCGGCGATAAAGGCGAGGCCGCCCAACGGGGTGATCGCACCCAGCCAGCGCAGGCCGCTGAGACTGAGCGTGTAGAGGCTGCCGGAAAAGATGAGGATGCCGATGACGAACAACCAGCCGCTGGACTTGAGCAGGAAGCCCGAGGGCTGGTGCAACGCGATGATGCCGACGCCGAGCAGCGCCAGGCTGTGGAAGAAGTGGTACTGGACCGCCGTGGTGAATATACCCATGGCGTAGTCGTCCAGCCTGTCCTTCAGCGCGTGAGCGCCGAAGGCCCCGAACATGACTGCCAGCATGCCGCTCAGGGACGCCAGGGTAACGAATAATTTTGCCATTGGGTCAGTGTAACAAACTGGCGGGCGCGCGGGAGCAGCAACCCGTCACCTGCCTGTCTCCAACCGGTCCTCGAGCGAACCCACCCTACGCGGCCAGTGTGCCGCGCAGCTTCTTCATGGCGTTCTGCTCCAGCTGGCGAATGCGTTCCGCCGAGACGCCGTACTGGTCCGCCAGTTCGTGCAGGGTCGCCTTGCTCTCGGACAACCAGCGACGCGCCAGAATATCGCGGCTGCGTTCATCCAGCTCCGACAGGGCGTGGTGCAGCCGGGCCTCGCTGTCTTCCTGCCAGTCGCTGGACTCCACGACCATCGCGGGATCCGCACTGTGGTCTTCGAGGTAATACTGCGGCGCCTGCCAGGCGTCGTCGTCATCGCCGTCGCGCGGCTGTTCGTAGCCGATATCGCGGCTGCTCAGGCGCCCCTCCATCCGCTGCACTTCGCGGACGTCGACCCCCAGGTCGTCCGCCACGGCCTGCGCTTCTTCGCGGGTAAGCCAGGACAGGGACTTCTTCGCACTGCGCAGGTTGAAGAACAGCTTGCGCTGGGCCTTGGTGGTGGCGACTTTTACGATTCGCCAGTTGCGCAGGATAAACTCGTGCATCTCGGCCTTGATCCAGTGCACCGCGAAGGACACCAGCCGCACGCCCTTTTCCGGGTTGAATCGCTTTACCGCCTTCATCAGGCCGACGTTGCCCTCCTGGATGAGGTCCGCCTCAGCCAGTCCGGAACCGGAGTAGCTGCGCGCGATGTGCACGACAAAACGCAGGTGGGACATGACCAGTTCCCGCGCCGCCTCGAGGTTGTCGTTGTAGAACAGGTCCTCGCCGAGCTGGCGCTCGCGCTCGGCGCTCAGCACCGGGATACTGCTCACCGCCTGCACGTAGGCAGCGAGATTGGCTCCTGGTACCAGTTGTTCCACCGGCAGTAGGCTCTTGCTCATCGCAGTCATCTCCCTGGTCTTTTCCGGTCAATTTTAGCACTCATTCCCTTAGAGTGCTAATCCTGGAAAAGTTCCCCTCGCCAGGCGAAAGATCATAAATTATCCTTATATTACAACAAGTTGCGCAGCAGGGGTTGTCAGCGCGGCTCGATGTTGGCCAGGTGCCGGGCGACCGCCAGCCAGGCGCCGAGCAGGCCCAGGACACCCCCCAGCAGCACCAGGTCGAGCACGCCCATCACCCCCAGGCCGTGCAGGGTAAACGAGCTCTCATAGAGCCGGCCCAGGGCCGCCACAGGCGCCCGCAGGAACCACGTGGCCGCGGCCACCAGCAGGCCTGCGACCAGGCCACCGCCGACTCCGTACCAGAGGCCGGTATACAGGAACGGGCGGCGCACGAAGCTGTTGCTGCCGCCGACCAGCTTGGTGACCTCGATTTCATCGCGCCTGCTCTCGATGGCCAGGCGTATCGTGTTGCCAAGGATCAGCGCCACGCCCAGCGCCAGCACCAGCCCCAGGGCCAGGATGAAACGCCGGCCCAGTTCCATCAGTTGCTGCAGGCGCTGCAGCCAGGCCAGGTCGAGCACCACCTCCTCGACCCCCGGCAGAGCGCGCATCTGCTCGCGCACCGCGGCCACCGCCGCGCCATCCAGGCCGCTGTCCAACGCTACCAGGATCGCGTCGGGCAGGGGGTTTTCCCGCAGGCTCTCCACCACGTCGGCGAAACCGGACAGCGCACGGAATTCCTCCAGCGCCTGCTCGCGGGACACGAACGTCGTTCGCGTCACGCCGTCGATGGCGTCCACCTGTTGCAACAGGGGGTCGACGTCGTCGCCCTGCAGCGCCGCATCGAGAAACAGCGAGACCTGGGCCGGGCTGTTCCAGCCCGCACTCAGGCGCTCGGCGTTGTCGAGCAGCATGTTCAGCCCCGCGGGCAACGCGAGCGCGATACCGATGACCAGCCAGGTCATCAGGCTGGCAAGGGGATCGACCAGCACCTTTTGCAGGCTCTGGGCCGCCGACAGGCGGTGGTGCTGCAGCCAGCCGCGCGACACGTCACGCAGGCCGGTGCGGCTGAGGCTGGCCCCGCCGCCGCGGCGCGGCCTGCCGTCCGGGGCGACCATTACTGGCCGCCGGCGCTGACCATGCGCCCCTCCCGCAACGTCAGGATGCGATGGTGCAGCCGGGAGATAAGCACCAGGTCGTGGCTGGCGATAAGCACCGTCACCCCGACCTGGTTGAACGCCTCGAACAACTGCATGATCTCCGCCGACAGTTCCGGGTCCAGGTTGCCGGTCGGCTCGTCCGCCAGCAGGATCCTGGGCCGCCCGACAACGGCCCTGGCAATGCCCACACGCTGTTGTTCACCGCCGGACAGCGTCACGGGCATCGCCCGCTCCCGCTGCAGCAGGCCGACCTTGTCCAGCGCAGCGCGCACGCGACGGCCGATTTCCCGGTGGTCGGACCCGGCGATGACCAGCGGCAGCGCGACATTGTCGAACACCGGCCGGTCGTCGAGGAGACGGTGGTTCTGGAACACGACGCCGATCTCGCGCCGATGCAGCGCCACGCGCCTGTTGCCGACCTCGGCAAGGTCGCGGCCATCCACCCTGACCTGCCCGCGGGTGGGACGGTCGATCAACATGATGAGACGCAACAGCGTGCTCTTGCCCGCCCCCGAATGCCCGGTGAGAAAAACCAGTTCATCGGGGGCGATCTCGAAGCTGACCTCTTTCAGCGCGTCGTGTCCCTCTTCGTAGCGTTTGCTGACGCGCTCGAAACTGATCATCCAGGCCCCTTACGCGTTGTCCGCCGGGGTATCGCCGCGCTCGCCCGTCGCGAACAGGGCCTCGATGAACTGTTCGGCCCGAAACGGGCGCAGGTCCTCGGCCGCCTCGCCGACACCGATGAAGCGGATCGGCAACCCCAGCTTTTTCGCGATCGCGAAGATGACCCCGCCCTTCGCGGTGCCATCGAGCTTGGTCAGCGAAATCCCCGTGACGCCGACCCACTGCTGGAAGTTCTGCGCCTGGGCGAGCGCGTTCTGGCCGGTGCCCGCGTCCAGTACCAGCATCACCTCATGGGGCGCCTGCGGATCGAGCTTGCCCATCACGCGCACGACCTTCTTCAGCTCCTCCATGAGGTTGTCCTTGTTGTGCAGGCGCCCGGCCGTGTCGGCGATGAGCACGTCGACCCCGCGCGCCTGCGCCGCCTGCAGCGCATCGAAAATAACCGAGGCGCTGTCGGCGCCGGTATGCTGCGCAACTACGGGTACCTCGTTGCGTTCACCCCATACCTGCAGCTGCTCCACCGCCGCGGCGCGAAATGTATCGCCCGCCGCCAGCATGACCGATTGTCCCTGCGCCATGAAATAGCGCGCCAGCTTGCCGATAGTCGTGGTCTTCCCTACGCCGTTCACCCCTACCATGAGAATGACATAAGGGCTGTGGCCGCTCGCGTCGAGCGGTGCCTCACAGGGTCTGAGCAGCGCCAGGAGTTCTTCCTTCAATGCCGACTGCAGGGCTTCGGGGTGCGTCAGTTCCTTGCGCGAAACGCGATTGGTGAGCGACCCGATCACTTCCATGGTCGCTTCCACGCCGACATCCGCCAGCAGCAGTCGGGACTCGAGTTCCTCCAGCAGGTCGGCGTCGATTTCCTTGCGCCCCAGGAACAGGTTGCCCATTCCCTGCACGAGGTTGTCGCTGGTGCGGCCCAGGCCTCGCTTCAGGCGCTGGAAAAAACCCTCCCTGGGTGCGGCTTCCCCGGCGGCCGGGGTCTCATCAGCGATCGCCGACTGCCCGGCGGCCGGGACTTCATCGACAATCGTCGGCTGCCCGGCAGGCGGTGCATCGGCAGCGAGCGGCGTCTGCGCCCGTTGCCCGGGGCTCGCGGTGCCCTGTTCCGTGGAGACAGATTCGCCGTCGGGAACTGCTTGCCCGGGCGTGCCGGGCGGCAAGGGTTCCCCGGCGGCGGAATCCTCGGCTTCCCCGGGAGACGGGGCGGCATCCGCCGGTTTCTTGCGCTTGAAAAACTTCATACCTGTTCTGTTAGAGTGTCGGCAGGCGAGCGCCTGCAAAGCCGCTTATCCTATCACTGTTTATCACCAGCAACGATATGGCGAAACCAGACCCGCGCGGCCGTTCAGGGCAACTGCGCATCATCGGCGGCACCTGGCGCGGCCGCAAACTGCGCTTCTATACCGGGCCGGGACTGCGGCCGACGGGCGACCGCATTCGCGAAACGCTGTTCAACTGGCTGAGCCCCGTGATACACGATGCCCGTTGCCTCGACCTGTTTGCAGGCAGCGGTGCCCTGGGGCTGGAAGCGCTTTCCCGGGGGGCGGCGCACTGTGATTTCGTGGACAGCTCAAAGCGCGCCGCCGCGCAGATCGGCGCGCACCTGCAGGCGCTGCAGGCTTCCGCCGCCGGCACCTGCCACAACCAGGCGGCAGACGCGTTCCTGCGCACGGCAACCGGTCCGTACGACGTCGTCTTCATCGACCCGCCCTTCGAGTCCAGCCTCGCACCAGCCGCCTGCGCCGCGCTGGTCGACCGCGCGCTGCTGGCCCCGGGTGCCATGGTCTACCTGGAGACGTCCGCCGCGGCGGAACGGCCGGCAGTGCCCGCCAACTGGCAGCTGCACAGGGAGAAGACGTCCGGCGGCGTCGCCTTTGCGCTCTTCATCGCCCGGGACTGACCCGCGCGCGTTTGTTCCGCCAGCGCAAATTGTTTAGCATCGGGTACCGCTCACCAGGGGCCTGCCCATGAGAACTGAACGCGTCATCTATCCCGGCACCTTCGACCCGATCACCAACGGCCACGTGGATCTGGCGGAGCGCGCGTCGCGCCTGTTCGACCGCGTGGTGATCGCCATCGCCCACAGCGAGAAGAAGACGCCCCTGTTCTCCCTGGAAGAGCGCATCGAGCTGTGCGAGGCGTCGCTGGGACACCTGGATAACATCGAGGTGATGGGCTTCAGCAACCTGACGACGCAGCTGGCCAAGAGCCTGGGTGCGCGCTGTGTGCTGCGCGGGCTGCGAGCGGTAGCGGATTTCGAGTACGAGTTTCAGCTGGCGAACATGAACCGGGCGATGTACCCGGAGTTCGAGAGCATCTTCCTGACACCCTCGGAACACCTGTCTTTCATCTCATCGTCACTGGTGCGGGAGATCGCCTCCATGGATGGCGACATCACGCCCTTCGTGCCCGAGCCGGTGGCCCGGGCGCTGGAGGAACGCTTTTCCTGAGATTCCGCCCGCGTACAGCGGACGTTTACTGCGGCATCGCCTCGACGGAATCGTCTTCGGTGAGTTCACGTGCCCGGTCTATATCCTTGTAGGTATAGCCGGTGTTGCGACAGCCCAGGCAGCGCATGAACGTGGTTTCGACCGGACCGCCAATCAGCGCGCCGGCCGCCTCGCCGGCGTGGCCCGCCAACAGCGTGAAAGGCAGGCTCACCAGCCACACGGCTGTGCCACCCACGACCATCGCGGCACCGATCGGCCGGGCCACGAGCAG